>NZ_JBYIQP010000022.1:0-90308 GCF_057707665.1 Actinacidiphila sp. bgisy167
CGCCACCCTCTGGAGGGGGTTTCGCCTTCGGCGTTTCGGCCTCGGCGACATTCACTACGTTAGCGGATTCCTTCGCGTCCTGCGAATTCGTCCCCACTCGCCGTGCGATTCCACGCCAATGAATTCGAGGCACACAAGTGCGCCCGAAGCTCCGGGTGGTGTCGTTGTGGTGAGTGACCGCCGATCGAAGGACCCGGACGAACCGGGCGTTCCGTCTCAAGCGGCTTGGGCTACGTTACGCAAGTGCGGCGGCGGAGTCAAGCTCCGCCGCCGCTCAAACGTGGAGAACCGGTCGACGTCAGTCGCCGGCCACCTCGACCGCCGCCAAGCTCTTCTTGCCGCGCCGCAGTACGAGCCAGCGGCCGTGCAGGAGGTCGGCAGCCTCAGGGGTCGCGTCCTCGTCTTCGATCTTGACGTTGTTCACGTACGCGCCGCCCTCCTTGATGGTGCGGCGGGCCGCGGACTTGCTGGCCACGAGCCCCGCTTCGGCGAACAGGTCGGCGACGCCGGCCAGCTCGGCGACCCGTGCGTGCGGAAGCTCGCCAAGGGCCGCTTCGAGGGTCCGCTCGTCGAGTCCGGCGAGTTCGCCCTGGCCGAAAAGCGCCTTGGAAGCGGCAACGACCGCGGCACACTGCTCGGCGCCGTGGACGAGCGTGGTGAGCTCCTCGGCCAGGGCGCGCTGGGCCGCGCGTGCCTGCGGACGTTCCTCTGTGAGCCGCTCCAGTTCCTCGATCTCCTCCCGCGACCTGAAGCTGAAGATCCGCAGGAACTTCGACACGTCACGGTCGTCGGCGTTCAGCCAGAACTGGTAGAAGGCGTACGGCGTCGTCATCTCGGGGTCGAGCCAGACCGTGCCGGTCTCCGTCTTGCCGAACTTCGTGCCGTCCGCCTTGGTGATGAGCGGGGTGGCCAGGGCGTGCACGGAGGCGCCCTCGACGCGCCCGATCAGGTCGATGCCGGCGGTCAGGTTCCCCCACTGGTCGCTGCCGCCGGTCTGCATGGTGCAGCCGTAGCGGCGGTAGAGCTCCAGGAAGTCCATGCCCTGGAGGATCTGGTAGCTGAACTCGGTGTAGCTGATGCCGGCCTCGGAGTTGAGTCGACGGGCCACGGCCTCCTTGGCGATCATCTTGTTGACCCGGAAGTACTTGCCCACGTCGCGCAGGAACTCGATGGCCGACATGCCCGACGTCCAGTCGAGGTTGTTGACCATCACGGCGGCGTTCGGGCCCTCGAAGGAGAGGAAGGGCTCGATCTGGGCGCGGATCCGCTCGACCCAGCCGGCGACGACGTCGGCGTCGTTCAGTGTCCGCTCGGCGGTCGGCTTGGGGTCGCCGATCAGACCGGTGGCTCCGCCGACGAGGGCGAGCGGCCGGTTGCCGGCCAGTTGCAGCCGGCGGATGGTGAGGATCTGCACCAGGTTGCCGAGGTGGAGGCTGGGGGCGGTCGGGTCGAAGCCGCAATAAACCGTGACCGGGCCGTCCGCGAACGCCTTGCGCAGTGCGTCCTCGTCGGTGGAAACGGCGATCAGCCCTCGCCACCGCAGCTCGTCGACGATGTCCGTCACGGTTCTCGTGTCTCCTAGAGTCGGTCGGTGCCTCGTACCCGTTCGTACGGAGTCTTTCCGAGACTACGCGTTCCGATCGACTGCTTTTGCCCGGCCGGGGGGGGCGCGGCAGCGCGGTGCGGGGGCGCCGCGCGTGTCCTTGGGGGATCAGGCTCCGGCGGACGGCTCGGCTCTCGGACTCAGCCGGTACGCGGAGACGGTCGGGTCACCGGCGAGGTAGAAGCGGTGCTGCCAGTCGTGGGCTTTGCTCACGCCCACCCGAGGACCGATCCGGATGAGTGCGGCCGGCACCGGCTCGCCCTCGGACAGCGTGAGCGGGCCGCCTGCCAGCAGGTCGGTGCCGTTGTGCTCCGACGTGATGCCGAGCGCCTGGCAGAAGTTCCCCGGACCCCGCGCCAGACGCGGCCCCTCGACCTTCGCCCCCCGCCGCTCGCGCGCCACGTCCTCCCCTTCGGTGACCCTGCCGGCCCTGAGGAGGACGGCCGTGGCGACGCCGTCCGCCCCGGTGACGACGTTGGCGCACCAGTGCAGACCATGGGAGCGGTAGACGTACAGATGTCCCGCGGGCCCGAACATGACGGCGTTTCGTGGCGTCCTGCCCCGGTAGGCGTGGGAGGCGGGGTCGGCCGCACCCGCGTACGCCTCGGTCTCCGTGATGGTGACGTGCACGGTCCCCTCAGGGGCCTCGTGGGTGAGGACGGCGCCGAGCAGCATGGGGGCGACTTCTTCGGCGGGGCGCGCGAGATCAGCGATGTTCACGCCGACCGCCGTGGCGTGCCGTGGCAGGGGTGGCCTCGGCCCCGGTCGGCTGCGGCGCGACCGGGCGGTCCTGCGACCTGTGTACGAAGGTTCGCCCCAACGGGCAGGGGGCAGCCTCCGGCGCCTGCCGGTCGAAGGAGGACCTGCGGAGTGGGGTGCTTTCGGCAGGGGCGATCATGCGGTACGAGAGTAATGGAACCGTTCGGGGTGGGGCCGCGTTCGTAGTGACCGGGGCAACCGCCAGATGAGGGAGAGGGACATCGTGGGCTTCAAGAAGCTGCTTGCGAGCTTGGGCGCCGGTGGCGCGTCGGTCGAGACGGTGCTCAACGAGCCGAACGTGGTCCCTGGCGGCGTTGTCCAGGGCGAGGTGCGGATCCAGGGCGGGTCGGTGCCGCAGCAGATCGAGGGGCTCTCGGTGGGCCTGCAGGCCCGTGTCGAGGTCGAGGGCCAGGACACGGAGTACAAGCAGGACATCGAGTTCCACCGGCAGCAGCTGGGCGGGGCGTTCGAGGTGCAGGCGGGTGCGGTGCACGTGGTGCCGTTCGGGCTGGAGGTCCCCTGGGAGACCCCGGTCACGACGTTCCTGGGACGGCATCTGACCGGCATGAACGTCGGCGTCACCACGCAGCTGGCGATCGCCCGCGCGGTGGACTCCGGTGACCTGGACCCGATCAACGTGCACCCGGTGCCGGCGCAGCAGGCGATCCTCGACGCGTTCGGCCAGCTGGGCTTCGGCTTCAAGAACGCGGACCTGGAGCGCGGTCACATCCACGGCACCCGACAGCGGCTGCCCTTCTACCAGGAGATCGAGTTCTTCGCGCCGCAGCAGTACCGTGGGCTGCAGCAGGTGGAGCTGAGCTTCGTGTGCGACGGCCACGAGATGGACGTCGTCCTGGAGATGGACAAGAAGCCGGGGCTGTTCAGCGAGGGCAGCGACGCCTTCCGCTCGTTCACGGTGGACATGAACACCTTCCACACGACCGACTGGGCCGGATATCTCAACCAGTGGCTGGCCGAGGTCGGCGGTAAGCGGAACTGGTTCTAGGATCGGCGGGCGAAGCGCGTTACGCGATCAGCAGGAGGTACCAGAGGTGACCGAGCAGAAGCGGCGGCCGCTGCCCCACGATTTCCATCCGCCCGTGCCGTCGTTCACGCTGGTGAGCGACGACATCGAGCCGGGTGGCACGCTCAAGGACGCCCAGGTCTACGCCGAGGGCAATGTCTCGCCGCATCTGCGGTGGGAGGGTTTCCCCGAGGAGACCAGGAGCTTCGCCGTCACGTGTTACGACCCGGACGCGCCCACCGGCAGCGGTTTCTGGCACTGGGTGCTCATCGACATCCCCGCGACGGTGACGGAGCTGCCCGCGGGCGCCGGCAGTGACGGCTTCAAGGGCCTGCCCGAGGGTGCGGTGCACATCCGCAACGACTACGGCACCAGGGACTTCGGCGGTGCCGCGCCCCCGCCCGGGGACGGCCCGCATCGTTATGTGTTCACCGTGTACGCGGTGGACCAGGAGAAGCTCGGGCCTGACGCGGACGCGTCGCCCGCCGTCGTCGGCTTCAACCTGCGGTTCCACGCGACCGCACGGGCCAACCTGATCGGCGAGTACGAGAACCAGCAGTAGTTCCGGGGCCCCGGCCGAGCGGCCGGGGCCCCGAAATCCCGTTGCGCCCCGGCGCTCCCGCATCGCAGTGTGGTGTCTGCCTGGTGACCTGACCGTCACCGGGGGTCGGCACCGCAGTGGCGGGGGCGCCGGGGCGTTGCGCTGTGCGGTTCTCGCCGCGTGACCTGCCCGCCGTCCGCCGGAGCCCGGTCATGCGCCCGGGTGTCCACGCCGATCGCCGCCCTCCGGGCGCCCGGGACCCCTCGGGGCCGGGCGCCCGGAGCGGCCGGCGGCGAAGGACCCGTGCCGGGGCGCCACCTTTTTTGATCCCTTTTTCCTGCGTTCGCTGTCACGTGCGGAAATTGCGTTGTCCGCTTACCTATCGCCCGGTCAGAGTGGAGCCACCTCGCCACCGGGGCGGGGTGGACCCGAGGGGTGGGCGACGTGGGTGAGACGTTGGTGCTGAACGCGACCTTCGAGCCGCTGTCGACTGTGTCGCTGCGGCGCGCGGTGGTGCTGGTGATGCAGGACAAGGCTGTGGTCGAGCAGGCCCATCCCGGGCTGCGGATCCGCGCGGCGGCGGTGGAGGTGCCGGTGCCGCAGGTGATCCGGCTCTGCAGATACGTGAGGGTGCCCTTCCGACAACGGGCGGCGTGGTCGCGGCGGGGCGTGCTGGTGCGGGACCGGCACCGGTGCGCGTACTGCGGTCGGCGGGCGACGACCGTGGACCACGTGGTGCCGCGGTCGCGCGGTGGCGGGGACACGTGGCTGAACACGGTGGCGTCGTGCGCGGAGGACAACCACCGCAAGGCGGACCGTACGCCGGAGCAGGCGGGGATGCGGCTGCTGACCCAGCCGTTCGAGCCGACCCCGGCGGACGCCTTGCTGCTGGCCCTGAACCTGAAGGACCGTGAGGGCGTACCCGGCCGGCTCGGGCTGCCGGCGTGAGTGCCGGGCCCCGTGGCGGTCGTCCGGTCACCTCAACAGGAGCTGGGCGATCGCCGCGAGGCCCACGACGACGATGACGGCGCGCAGCGCGGCAGGCGGCAGGCGGCGGCCGATGCGGGCGCCGAGGACTCCGCCCAGGGCCGCCCCGGCGGCGATGAGGGCGACAGCGATCCAGTCGAAGTCCGCGACGAAGAGGAAGAAGACCGCGGCGACGCCGTTGACGATCAGCGCGAGGACGTTCTTCGCCGCATTGATCCGCTGCCAGGACTCCTCGAGGAGCACCGCCATGAGGGAGAGGTACATGACCCCCTGCGCGGCGCCGAAGTAGCCGCCGTACATGCCGGCGAGGAGGAGTCCGCCGAGCAGTACGGCGCCGCCGTGTTCGGGGACGTGGCCGCCGTTGCCGGACCGGCGCGCCTGCAGGGCCCGGGAGAGCCGGGGTTGGACGAGGACGAGGACGAGGGCGAGCCCGATGAGGACGGGCACGATCGTGTCGAAGGCCTGGGAGGGCAGCGTCAGCAGCAGGGCGGCTCCGGCGAGTCCGCCGGCGAGAGCGGACGCGCCCAGCCGCAGCAGGCGGGCGCCCTGTCCGGCGAGTTCGCGCCGGTAGCCGATGGCGCCGCTGACGGAGCCGGGGACGAGGCCGAGGGTGTTGGACACGTTGGCGGTGACCGGTGGCAGCCCGACAGCCAGCAGGACGGGGAAGGTGAGGAGGGTGCCGGAGCCGACGACGGTGTTGATGGTGCCGGCCCCGATTCCGGCCGCGAACACGGCCAGGGCTTCCCAGTAGGTCACAGGCGCCTCCATGGTCGGTGCGGCTCTCCTCCCCCCGAGGGGACCGGGGGGAGCCGGAGCGCACGGATCATGTCATACGCCAAGGCGGCGGCAGCCGCGCCGCTCAGTCCTTGTCGAGCCGGGGGGCTTCGCGGCGGGTGCCGCCGTCGACGTTGCCGGAGCCGCTGCCGGGGGCGCCGGGGAGGTTGACGATGCCGCCGAGGCCCTTGAGGGCGTCGTTGAGCTCGCTGGGGATGATCCAGAGCTTGTTGGAGTCGCCCTCGGCGATCTTCGGGAGCATCTGCAGGTACTGGTAGGCGAGCAGCTTCTGGTCGGGGTCGCCCGCGTGGATGGACTCGAAGACGGTGCGGATGGCCTGGGCCTCGCCCTCGGCCTTGAGGGCGGCGGCCTTGGCCTCGCCCTCGGCTCGCAGGATCGCGGACTGCTTCTCGCCCTCGGCGGTGAGGATCTGGGACTGGCGGATGCCCTCGGCTGTGAGGATGGCGGCGCGCTTGTCGCGGTCGGCGCGCATCTGCTTCTCCATCGAGTCCTGGATGGAGGTGGGCGGCTCGATGGCCTTGAGTTCCACACGGTTGACGCGGATGCCCCACTTGCCGGTGGCCTCGTCGAGTACACCGCGCAGCGCGTGGTTGATCTCCTCACGGGAGGTCAGGGTGCGCTCCAGGTCCATGCCGCCGATGATGTTGCGGAGCGTGGTGACCGTGAGCTGCTCGATCGCCTGGATGTAGCTGGCGACCTCGTAGGTGGCGGCCCGCGCGTCGGTGACCTGGTAGTAGATGACCGTGTCGATGTTGACGACCAGGTTGTCCTGGGTGATGACCGGCTGCGGAGGGAACGGCACGACCTGCTCGCGCAGGTCGATGCGGTTGCGGATGGTGTCGATGAACGGCACCACGATGTTGAGGCCCGCGCTCAGGGTCCTGGTGTAGCGGCCGAAGCGCTCGACGATCGCCGCGCTTGCCTGCGGGATGACCTGGACCGTCTTGATGAGCGCGATGAAGACGAGCACCACCAGGATGATCAGGACGATGATGATCGGCTGCACGTCCACTCCCCCGCCGATTGCTGTGGCTACCTGTACGAAGACATGATCAAGTCTGTCAGACCCCGCGGCGCGGCGGGCCGGGTTCGGTGAATTCCCGTGCCCTCCACGGCTGCGGGGGCGGCGTCACACCACGACGGCCGTCGCGCCCTCGATCTCGACGACGTCCACGCTCTCGCCGGGTTCGAAGGCCCGTCCCGCGTCGAGGGCGCGGGCCGACCAGATCTCGCCGTTGAGCTTGATCCGGCCGCCGTGCTCGTCGACCCGCTCCAGGACGACGGCCTGACGGCCCTTGAGCGCGTCGACGCCGCTGCGCAACTCCGGGCGCTGCGCACGGCTGCGGTTGGCCAGCGGGCGTACGACGGCGACACCCGCGACGGAGACGATGACGAAGGTCAGCACCTGTGCGGTGATGCCGAAGCCGACACCGGCCGCGATCGCGGCCGCGACGGCTCCGACCGCGAACATCCCGAACTCGGGCATCGCGGTCACGACAAGCGGAATACCCAGCCCCACGGCGGCGATCAGCCACCACAACCAGTCGTCCACAGGCCCATGGTAAGGGCCTGCAGTCGATCCGTGACAGGGTGCGACGATTCTGCCCGACGCTTTTGGTGCGGCTCCGTGTGCGCCGGGCGGCTCAGCAGGTCATCAGCAGGTCATCAGCAGGTCACTTCGGCCCGGTACTTCGGCAGGTCACTTCAGGGGCAGTCCGCTGGCCGTCCAGCGGTCGCCCCGGCGCTCGACGACGAGCGGGAGGCCGAAGCAGAGGGAAAGGTTGCGGGAGTTGAGCTCGGTCTCCATGGAACCGGCGGCGACCAGCTTGCCCTGGCGGATCATCAGGACGTGGGTGAAGCCGGGCGGGATCTCCTCGACATGGTGGGTGACCATGATCATCGAGGGGGCGATCGGGTCGCGGGCGAGCCGGCCGAGGCGGCGGACGAGGTCCTCGCGGCCGCCGAGGTCGAGTCCGGCGGCGGGCTCGTCCAGCAGGAGGAGTTCGGGGTCGCTCATCATGGCGCGCGCGATCAGGGTGCGCTTGCGCTCGCCCTCGGAGAGGGTGCCGAACTTGCGGTCGAGGAACTCGCTCATGCCCAGGCGGTCGAGGAAGGCGCGGGCGCGGTCCTCGTCGACCTGCTCGTAGCTCTCCTGCCAGTGGGCGGTCATGCCGTACGCGGCGGTGAGCACCGTCTCCAGGACGGTCTGGCTGCGCGGCAGCTTCTCGGCCAGGGCGACGCCCGCGATGCCGATGCGCGGGCGCAGTTCGAAGACGTCGACGCCGCCCATCTTCTCGCCCAGGATCTGGACGGTGCCGGAGGTCGGGAAGAGGTAGCTCGAGGCGACGTTCAGCAGGGTCGTCTTGCCGGCGCCGTTGGGACCGAGGATGACCCAGCGCTCGCCCTCGGCGACCGACCAGGAGACCTGGTCCACCAGAGCCCGGCCGTCTCGGACCACGGATACGTCCACCAGCTCCAGAACATCGCTCATGAGCGTGTTGTCTCCCACTTCCCGATCGCACGTCTGCCGTCGCGAGCACCTGTAGGCGCCGCCCCCAGGAAATCTACGCCACGCCCGGGCCGCCCCAGTCCTTAGGCTGGGGGGATGCTCGACGAACCACGCTCAGGACGGCTGGCCGCCTGGGGAAATGCCCTGATTGCCGGACTTGCCGCACCTGATGACGCCGCTCAGGAAGTGATCGCCGACGATGCGGTCCACCGCATCTGCGGACTGCCCGGGGAGGACGGCCCGGTGGGGCTGACGCTGGGGCTGGGCCGGCTGCGCGCGCTCGGCGTCTGCGGGCTGCGGATCGCACTCCCGGTGCCCGGGCACCCGCTGGGGCTCAGCGGGCCGCCCGAGTTCAACGCGCGGGCGCAGGCGGCGGGTGAGGCGGTCATCGCCGTGGGCGGACCGGCCATCGGCCTGGTGCCGGAGGTCACGGAGGCCGGGCCGCAGGGGGACGTGCACGTGTCGGTGGAGTGGCAGTGCCTTCAGGTGCGGGACGCGCCGCCGGCGGACGTGCCCTCGCTGGGTGAGGCCGAGCGGGAGCTCGCGGAGGCGTTGAGGGACGCCACGGAGGCTCTGGCGCGGCTGGACGTGGCCGGCGGGGGCCCGGCGGCGCAGGCGGCTCTGGAGGCGTACCGGGCGCGAGCGGCGCGCGGACGGGAGGTGCTGGCGCCGGGGTATCCGCCGCGGGCGGTCCGGGTGCTGGAGCTGGCGCAGCGGGTGGGCGCGCTGATCGCGATCGCGACCGGCACCCGGGCCGAGCACGGGGCCGCGGTCAGCGCCTCGGAGATCGCCTCCCGTGCGGAGCTTCTGCGGCCGGTGGAGCGGACGGCGCGGCGGGCGCAGGTGGCGGCGTACAACGCGTACGTGGAGGAGGCCGAGCGGCGCCGCGGGTAGAGCCCGCTGTCCGGGAGGTGTTCCTCCGTGATGACACGCGCCGCGCGCCGCGACGGGCGCTCGCCGTGGCGGCTGTACGCGCTGACCCCTGTGCCGGGGAACGGACCGGCCCCGGGGCGGCGGAGCGCTCCGGGGCCGGTTGCACGGTCGCACGGCGGGGGGCCGTCCAGGTCAGCCGTTGACGCAGGCGTTCCCGAAGGCCGGGTTGAGCAGGCCGATGACGCTGATGGTGTTGCCGCAGACGTTCACCGGCACGTGCACCGGCACCTGGATCACGTTGCCCGAGACCACACCGGGGCTGTTCTTCGCGCCACCGGTGGCCTGGGCACCCCCGGTGTGAGCGGAGGCGGCACCCGCGCCGACCATGGCGAGGCTCCCGGCGACCATGGCGACGGCGGCGGCCTTGTGCAGGTTCTTCACGTTCTTGACCCTCCTTGCTCGGGTACCGCGGCAGTCGCCGCAGCACGCCATGGAGAACGGCCCAGGGACGGCCAGGTTGCGCCATCCGAGCGACATACACCCGACGGTATGAATCTCACTCCGGACGGCCCCCCAGCCGCTCGCCCTACCGCTAGTGCCCCGGTTCTCGCAGCGCCGGCCGCTCCCGTCGGGCCGTCCGCCCGCAGCCTCGGGCCGGCACCGGCGGCCGTGCGGACGCGCCACTCAGCCGCCGATGCCGTGCCGCACCGCCCACAGGGCGGCCTGGGTGCGATCGGAGAGGTCCAGTTTCATCAGGATGTTCGACACATGGGTCTTCACGGTCTTCTCCGAGAGCACCAGGGCCCGGGCGATCTCCCGGTTGGAACGGCCCTCGGCGATCAGCGACAGCACCTCGCGCTCCCGGTCGGTGAGGGTCCCCCCGCGGCCCTGGCCGTGGGTGGCCTCCTCCTGGGAGAGCAGGGCCTCGGCGACCTCCGGCTGCAGGAGCACGTGCCCGGCGTGCACCGAGCGGATGGCGCCGGCCAGCGCGTCCGGGTCCACGTCCTTGTAGACGTAGCCGGCCGCGCCCGCGCGCAGCGCCGGGACGACGGTGCGCTGCTCGGTGAAGCTGGTGACGACGAGGACGCGGGCCTTGCTGCCGTTGTCACGCAACCGGCGCAGGGCCTCGATGCCGTCGACCCCGGGCATGCGGACGTCCATCAGGATCACGTCGGGAGCGAGTTCGCCGGCGCGCTCCACGCCCTGCTCCCCGTCCGCTGCCTCACCCACCACCTCGATGTCGGGCTGCACCTCCAGGAAGGTCCGCAGACCGCGCCGGACCACCTGGTGGTCGTCGACCACCAGGACGCGAATGGGGCCGTCAGCCACCGGGCACCTCCATCTCGATCACGGTGCCTTTTCCGGGCGCCGAGTCCACCGTCAGTCCGCCGCCCACCGCGTCGGCCCTGTCCCGCATGGAGACGAGCCCCAGGTGCCGCCCGGCACGGCGCACCGCGGACGGGTCGAAGCCCCGCCCGTCGTCGCGCACCGTGAGCACCGCTCCCCTGCCGCGGCCCTCCAGGCGCACGGTCACGGAAGCGGCGTCCGCGTGACGCAGCGCGTTGTGCAGGGCTTCCTGGGCAACCCTCAGCAACGCCTCCTCCTGTGCGGCAGGCAGGGCGCGGACATGGCAGTGGGTGAAGGAGACGCGCGCCGAGTGCACCCGGTCCAGGACGCCGATCTGGGTGCGCAGGGTGGCCAGCAGGCCGTCCTCGTCCAGCGCGGCGGGCCGCAGTTCCACCACGACCGCGCGCAGCTCGTCGGCGGCCTCGGCTGCGAGCGCGGCGACCTGCCGCAGCTCCTCGCGGGCGCGTTGCGGATCGCGGGCCACCAGGGCAGCGGCGGCCTGGGCGGTCAGCCGCAGGGAGAACAGCTTCTGCGAGACGGCGTCGTGCAGCTCGTGGGCGATGCGGGCGCGCTCCCCGGCCAGCGTCAGCTCGCGGCTGCGCTCGTACAGGCGGGCGTTGGTCAGGGCGATGGCGGCGTGCGCGGCCAGCGTCCGCAGCAGTTCCTCGTCCTCCTCGGTGAACCCCTTGCCGTCCTCCGGGGCGCCGGACTCGCGGCGCTTGTCGGCGAGGAAGAGGGCGCCCAGGATCTCGTCGCCGTCGACCACCGGCATGCCGAGGAAGTCGGTCATCTGGGGGTGGGCGGCCGGCCAGCCGCCGAACCGGGGGTCTTCCTTCACGTCGGGCAGACGCTGGGGGGTGGCCTCGTGCAGCATCGCGGCGAGGACGCCGTGCTGCCGGGGCAGCGGGCCGATGGCCTTCCACTGCTCGTCGCTGACGCCGTCGACGACGAACTGGGCGAAGCCGCCGTGGTCGTCCGGCACGCCCAGGGCGGCGTACTCGGCGTCGAGTAGTTCCCGGGCGGACGAGACGATCGTCTGCAGTACCTCGCGCACTTCGAGGTGCCGGCTCATCGCGAGGACGGCCGCGCTCACCGCCTCGATGCCGCGTCGGGGCGATCTGCTGGACATGAGCTCACCGTACCGGCGGGGTGGGGCCGACGGGATCGGCCAGCTGACCGAGCGGCCCCCGTCCGGCGACCTAGGACGAAGTTCCTGTCGCCTCACCCTGCGACGCGGCTTGAGAAGGTGGGCTCGCCCTGGGCGCCGCCGGGCTCCGGGCACCCTCGTCGGGACGACCCTGTTCCCGAACGCCGTGGACGGAAGCCACGCTGCGGCGCCAGGGGGCTCGGCAGGCGCGCGGCGCCGTGGAGCGGGGCGCCGCACTCGGCACGGGCACGCGGAAGGCGGCGGTCCCCTCCTCGGGGAGCCGCCGCCTCCTCGTCGCGTACAAGGGGCCCCTACTTGCGCATGACCTCCGGCTCATGGCGGCGCAGCAGCCTCAGCACGAGGATGCCGCACACGAGCGCGATGCCGAGCAGGACGGCCATGTCGAAGCCCCACTGGCCCGCCGAGGGCTCCCACAGCGGGTCCAGGTCGCCGGGCTCGGCCGGGTCCCACGGCGGCATGAGGCGGCCGAGGTCGAGGGTGGCGCCGGCGGCGCCGACGGCCCAGCGGGACGGCATCAGCCAGGCCACCTGCTCCAGGCCGACCGTGCCGAAGATCTGGAAGAGGACGCCGGTGAAGACGACCTGGACGATCGCGAACATCACCAGCAGGGGCATGGTCTTCTCGGCGGTCCTCACCAGCGAGGAGATGACCAGGCCGACCATCATCGAGGTGAAGCCGAGCGCGATGACCACCAGGGTGATCTCCGCGGCGGGGAAGCCCTCGATGATCAGGCCCTCCTCGGGGAGCCGGCGCACCGACAGGCCGATGGCGCAGATGATGACGCCTTGCAGGGCGCTGATCAGACCCAGCACGAACACTTTGGAGAACAGGTACGCGGAGCGGGACAGGCCGGTGGCGCGTTCCCGTTCGTAGATCACCCGTTCCTTGATCAGCTCGCGGACCGAGTTGGCGGCGCCCGAGAAGCAGGCGCCGACCGCGATGATCAGCATGATGGTGCCCGCGTCGGCGTTGAACTTGCCCGCCTCGTCGGGCGGCGCCAGCCCGGACTTCGCCGGGATGACCACGCTCACCAGGCCGAGGACGGCCGGGAGGACCACCATCAGGGCCATGAAGCCCTTGTCGGATGCGATCACCGCCAGGTAGCGGCGGACGAGGGTGACGAACTGCGCCGGCCAGCGCTGCGGCTTGGGCGGCCTGGCCCGCTGCGGGGCCGCGCCTGCGGACTGCGGCGCGACGGCGTCCAGGTCCGCGGCGTAGATCTGGTAGTGCTGGGAGCCGCGCCAGCGACCGGACCAGTCGTAGTCGCGGTAGGTCTCGAAGGCGGAGAAGACGTCGGCCCAGGTTTCGTAGCCGAAGAAGTTCAGCGCCTCCTCGGGCGGGCCGAAGTAGGCCACGGCTCCGCCCGGCGCCATCACGAGCAGCTTGTCGCACAGGGCGAGTTCGGCCACCGAGTGGGTCACGACGAGCACGGTGCGGCCGTCGTCGGCGAGGCCGCGCAGCAGCTTCATGACGTCGCGGTCCATACCGGGGTCGAGGCCGGAGGTGGGCTCGTCCAGGAAGATCAGCGAGGGCTTGGTCAGCAGCTCCAGGGCGACGGATACGCGCTTGCGCTGGCCGCCGGAGAGCGAGGTGACGCGCTTGTCGGCGTGGACGTCCAGCTTGAGTTCGCGCAGCACCTCGTCGATGCGGGCCTCACGCTCCGCGGCCTTGGTGTCGCCGGGGAAGCGGAGCTTGGCCGCGTAGCGCAGCGCTCTGCGGATCGTCAGCTCCTTGTGCAGGATGTCGTCCTGCGGGACGAGGCCGATGCGCTGCCGCAGTTCCGCGAACTGCTTGTAGAGGTTGCGGCCGTCGTAGAGCACCTCGCCCTCTTCGGCCGGGCGGTAGCCGGTCAGGGCACGCAGCAGCGTCGACTTGCCGGAACCGGAGGGGCCGATGACGGCGATCAGCGACTTCTCGGGGACGCCGAAGGAGACGTCTTCGAGAATGGTCTTGGTGGTGCTGCCCTGCGGCACGCGGACGGTGAGCCGCCGCGCCGAGAAGGAGACCTCACCGGTGTCGACGAACTCCTCGAGCTGGTCACCGACCAGCCGGAAGGTGGAGTGCCCGACGCCCACGATGTCGTGAGGGCCGAGCAGGTGGCGCTGTATCGGCTGTCCGTTGACATAGGTGCCGTTGTGGCTGCCCAGGTCGACGATCTCGTAGCGGCCGTCGGGATGCGCCCGGAACTCCGCGTGAAAGCGGGAGACCTGGAGGTCGGAGACGACCAGGTCGTTCTCCAGGGCGCGGCCGATCCTCATGACGCGGCCGAGCACCAGGTGGTGGAAGGTCGTCGGGCTGCGGTCGCCGTGGAGGGGCGGTGCGGCGCCGCCGCCCGCGGGCCGGTGCGGGGACGGGATGTGCGCCTGCGGACTCCACTGGTCCGGCCGCGGGGCCGGCGAGGGCTGCGGCACGTGCGCGACGGACGGGCCGCTGTCCCAGCCCCCCTGCCCGGGCGGGGCCGAGGACTTCGGCGCCGCCTGCGCGTCGGGCCCGGGCCTGCGGGCCCGCTGCGGTCTGGCCAGCGCGGTGTCGGCGCTGTGGACGTCACCGCCGGCCGGAGCGCCGCCACTGAAAGCAAGCCGCGGGCCGTCGGCGGCGTTTCCGAGGGTGACGGCGGCCCCGGCGGTGACGTCGTAGGCATGGACGCGCTGACCCTGGACATAGGTGCCGTTGGTGCTGCCGAGATCCTCGATGACCCAACCGCGCTCGCCGCGCCGAAGGGTGGCGTGCCGCCAGGAGACCCGCGCGTCGTCGAGGACGACGTCGGACTGCGGATCCCGGCCCAGGCTGTACGACCTGGACGGATCGAGCTCCCAGGTCCGACCGTTCAGTTCGAGTACGAGTTCAGGCACCCCAAACCCCACAAAGTCGTCCCCCGGGTTGTCCCCCCATGGGGGAAGTCTAGAGATTGGACACACCGCGAGGAACTGTTCCGGGCACGCCGGCCCGCGCCATGTGGCGCCGGGGAGTGACGCGCACCTTCTTCCGAGAGGCCGTTGACGGCGCCGGAACACCACCGGAGAGTGGTAGGCGCGCGGGCCCGTGCGGCTCATGACGGATCGGGGCACCACGCTGCGCAGGCGGCACGGACGCGACACCTCGGGGGCGGGCATGACGGCGTACACCTCCACACCTTCGAACACGCCCGCGCGCGCGGTCCCGTGGGGCGGCGCGCTGCTCTCCGCGGTGGTCGCGGTGAGTTGGGCGTACCTGGGGATGGCGGCGACCGCCGCGCTGGGTCTGCACCTGCTCGGCGCCGACACGGCGGGCTCGCTGGGGCCGATGACGGCGGCCGTCGTCGCCATGGCGGTGGGCGGCAAGGTCGTCCCCTCCGGTGGCGTCGCGGTGTTCGGGCTGGGCGGCTCAGCCGGCGAGGCCCGGCTGGACCTCATGCCGCTGGGTGTCGGTCTGGTGGGTGCCCTGCTGCTGAGCTGGGTGTTCCTGCGGTCGCTGCGGAGTGGGGCGGGGCTGACCGTCTCGGGCGGTGAACTCGCCGTCCGGGCGGGGGCGGTGGTGGTGCTCTTCGTGGGAGTGCTCGGCGCGCTGGCGTGGGCCGGGCAGGACACCGTCGCCCTCGACGGCGCACGGCTGGGCGGGGACGAGGGCGGCGGTCCGGCGGACGGGCTTCCGGGCTTCGGTGACATCGGCGGCGGGCTCGGGGACGGGCTGCGGCATCTGATCGCCGCCAAGGCGTCGGTGAGCTTCCACGTCGCCACCGGCCGCACCTTGGTGGGCGGTCTGCTGTGGGTGTCGGCCGTTCTGCTGCTGGCGCTGCTCACGTCACGTCGTACGCCGCTGCCGCCCGCTGTGGAGGGACTGCACCGGGTCGTCCGGCCGGCGGCGTCGGCGCTGCGCTGGGTGCTGCTGCTGGCCGTGGTGGCGGGGTGCGCCGCCGCCGCATATGCGGCGGTGACGGGCGGCCAATCGGGCCGGATCGCCGGGGCGGCCCTCTTGGGGGCGCCCAACGGGGTGTGGCTGGCCGTGCCGCTCGGGCTCTTCGTGTCCTGGCGGGGCATGGCCACCGGGGAGCCGGCGAAGGTGCTGCCGGATCCCCTGGACCGGCTGCTGTCCTCGAGCGTGGAGGAGCCGGTGACGCCCGTCCGCCTGGCGGAGTACGACCAGCGGGTGTGGCTGCTGACCGCCGCCGCGGCGCTGATGATGCTGGCCGCGGGTGCGCTGGCGGCGGCCCGCACCCCGCTGTGGGGGGCGACGCGCGCCCGGTACGCGGGGCTGTGCGCGGTGCGCCTCGGCTCGGTCACGGCGGTCGCCTTCCCGCTGCTGGTGTGGGTGACCGGTGTCTCGGTGAACGCGGGCGTCTCGGTCTTCGGGGTGGACGCGGTGGGCGCCGGCGTGGACCTGCGAGGCAGCCTCCCCATGGCGTTCCTTGCGGGGGCCCTCTGGGGGGCCCTGGCGGGCGGCGCGGGGGCGCTGCTAACCCTGCTGACGGGGACGGCCGGGCGCCGGGTGTCCCCGTACGCGTTGCGCAGGGCGGCCGAGGCGGCGTCCGGGGAGAGCAGCGCACGCACCTACCCGGGCGTCGCCTACCGGCCCGGCCCGTACGTCCCGAGCCCCGGCTACGGCCCGCCGGACGCCGGGCCGAACCCCTACCGGCAGCCGCCGCGGCCCGCGGGGTCCGTCACCAGGGCACCTCTGCCGCCACCGTCACCGCCTCCACCGCCGCCACCGCCTCCCCCGGGGCCGCCGCGCGGCCCGTCGCGGGAAGGCCCGCCACCACCCGGTCCGCCCGGGGGACGCCGCTGAGCACGGACGACGTCCGCCAGGCGGGACACATGTCCGTCCCCAGCACGGTGCCCGATACGGTGGAGGCACCATGAACGACGCATCGCAGGCGACCGCTGCCACCGCCGCCAATGTGCCGACACTGCTGGTCAAGATCTTCGGTAAGGACCGGCCGGGGATCACCGCCGGGCTCTTCGAGACGCTGGCCCGCTTCCAGGTGAGCGTCATCGACATCGAGCAGGTCGTCACCCGGGGACGCATCGTGCTCTGCGCCCTGGTGCCCGCCCCCGAGGGGCGTTCGGTGGAGGGCGAGCTGCGGGCGACGGTGCACGCGTGGGCGGAGTCGATGCGCCTGCAGGCCGAGATCATCTCCGGCATCGGCGACAACCGGCCGCGCGGCGAGGGCCGCTCCCATGTGACGGTGCTCGGGCACCCGATGACGGCCGAGTCCACGGCGGCCATAGCGGCCACGATCACCGGCGTCGGCGGCAACATCGACCGCATCTTCCGGCTCGCGAAGTACCCGGTGACGGCGGTGGAGTTCGCCGTGTCCGGCGTCGCCACCGACACGCTGCGCCCGGCACTGGCCATGGAGGCCCACGAGCGCGGGGTCGACGTGGCCGTGGTGTCGGCGGGCCTGCACCGCAGGGCGCAGCGCCTCGTGGTCATGGACGTGGACTCCACCGTCATCCAGGACGAGGTGATCGAGCTCTTCGCGGCGCACGCGGGCTGCGAGGAGCAGGTCGCCGAGGTGACGGCCGCGGCGATGCGCGGCGAGCTGGATTTCGAGCAGTCCCTGCACGCGCGGGTCGCCCTGCTCAAGGGGCTCGACGAGTCCGTGGTGGACAAGGTCCGCCAGGAGGTGCGGCTGACGGCCGGGGCGCGCACGCTGATCCGCACGCTCAAGCGGCTGGGGTACCAGGTGGGCGTGGTCTCCGGGGGCTTCACCCAGGTCACCGACGACCTCAAGGAGCGGCTGTCGCTCGACTTCGCCGCGGCCAACACCCTGGAGATCGTGGACGGCAAGCTCACCGGCCGGGTCACCGGCGAGATCGTGGACCGGGCGGGCAAGGCCCGGCTGCTGCGGCGCTTCGCCGCCGAGGCAGGGGTGCCCCTGAGCCAGACCGTCGCCATCGGCGACGGCGCCAACGACCTGGACATGCTCAACGCGGCGGGTCTCGGCGTCGCTTTCAACGCCAAGCCGGTGGTGCGGCGGGCGGCGGACGCCGCGGTCAATGTGCCGTTCCTGGACACCGTGCTCTACCTGCTGGGCATCACGCGCGAGGAGGTCGAGGCGGCCGACGCCGGGGACGGCGCGGCCGGCGCCTGACCGGCGCGGCCCCTGGCACGGCATGGCCGTGGAGCGGGTGCTCCAAGCCTTTCCCGACGAGGTCCCCGCCCACAGGGGGCGGGGCGGCCCGGGGACCCGCACGGTCGGGAGACGCCTCAGTCGTGGGGCGACCAGAAGTCGACGAGGCGCCCGACGCCGTGCTCGACCGTCTTCCACGGTCCGGAGAAGGTGATCACCGCAATGGCCGCCGTCGGGAAGCCGGTGCGGTTCATCCGGGCGCGGGAGTCATTGTCGCTCTCCCCGGCGAGGGCGTCCGCAAGCGCGTGGACGGCCGGGTTGTGGCCCACCAGCAGCAGGTTTTCGACGTCCTCGGGAGTCTCGTCGAGCAGGGCGAGCAGGTCACCGAGGGTGGCGTCGTAGAGACGCTCCTCGTAGACGGTGCGGGGGCGGTGCGGGAGTTCGTGGGCGGCGAGCTTCCACGTCTCACGGGTGCGGGCGGCCGAGGAGCAGAGGGTGAGGTCGAACGGGATCCCCAGTTCGGCGAGCCTGCGACCGGCGACGGGTGCCTCCTTCCGTCCCCTTTCCGCCAGCGGTCGCTCGTGGTCGGGGACGTCGGGCCAGTCGGCTTTGGCGTGCCGGAGCAAGACGATCCGGCGGGGCGATGCAACTGCGCTCATGCTCCTCAGCTTTCCAGAAATCCGGCCGCCAGGCGCGGGCTGCGGAACGGATCGCGGATTCGCCGCGGGAGAGTCACAGCAGGTGCTGCACGAGCCGCGGAAGCCCTTCGCCGACGGCCTGCAGAAGCCGGCCGGCGGGCTCCGTGGCCGAGGCCTCGGCGGCCCCCGGGGCCGCGACCAGGGCCAGCAGCGCCGCGAAGGCGAGCGTGGGCAGGGCGAGCGCCCACCACGGCAGGCGCGTCTTCGTGCCGCCCCCGGCCGCCGGGCGGGCGGCGCGGTTTCGCGGGGTACGCGAGGGAACAGCCTGCGTGGACACGGGACGCCTCCATGGGTCAGCCGGGGTGCCGGAGCGCTGTCCGGCCGTGCACCACGACGCTACGGAAAGACGGCGCGCGGCCCCATCGGGTGGCCCACCCACGTGACCCTGACCCTGGCCCCCTAGGGAAGGTGGGGTTGTCCCCACCGTCGACCCCGGGGGCGGGGCATCAGCCCAGCTTGGCGCCGATGATCGCGATCACCGCGACCAGGGCGGGCACGGCCATCATGAGGCCGAAGATGATGAGGAGCTTCTTCTGCGGCTGCGGGGGGTTCGGCTCGAGCACGGGCATGCCGCCCAGTCTCCCATCCCACGGTGGCCCCCGCGTACGCGGGTGGTCAGAGTTCGTCCTCCACGGCGCGGTCGCGGCCGGCGGCCACGCCCGCGGCGATCTGCGGAACCATCAGCGCGAGCATGAGGGCCACGGGCAGGTCCCAGCCGCCGGTGTGCTGGTAGAGGGCCCCGACGAGGATCGGACCGGGGATGGAGAAGAGATAGCCGGTGCACTGCGCGAAGGCGGACAGCCGCACCACCCCGCCGCCCGTGCGCGAACGCATCCCGATCATGGTGAGGGCGAGGGGGAACGAGCAGTTGGAGATGCCCAGCAGCAGGGACCACACCCAGGGCGCGGCGGCCGGGGCGGCCCACAGGCCGCCGTAGCCGGCGATTCCGAAGAGGCCGAGGCCGACGGCGAGCCCGCCCTGGTGCCGCATCCGGCCGGCGAGCGCGGGCAGCACGAAGGAGAGCGGTACGCCCATCACCATGGTGACGGCGAGCAGCACTCCCGCGGTGGAGGCGGAGACCTCGGCGTCCCGGAAGATCTGCGGGAGCCACCCCATGGTGATGTACGCGCCCGTGGCCTGGAGACCGAAGTAGACGGCGAGCGCCCAGGCGGTACGGCTGCGGGCGATGCTGCCGGTCCCGGTCCCCTCCGCGGTGGGGGCCGCCGGGGCAACGGCGGGGGCGTGCTCCCGGTCCCGGACGAGAGCCAGCCAGGGCAGCACCGCGACGGCCGCGAGCGCCCCCCACGCCGCGAGGCCGAGCCGCCAGTCCCCGCCGAGGGCACGGGTGGCCGGGACGGTCGCCGCGGCGGCGAGGGCGGTGCCCAGTGACAGGGCCATCGAGTAGAGCCCGGTCATGGTGCCCACGCGGTCGGGGAACCAGCGTTTGACGACGACGGGCATCAGGACGTTGCCGACGGCTATGCCGCCCAGCGCGAGGGCGCTGGCGGCGAGGAAGAGCACCGTGCCGCCGGTGAAGGGACGCAGCAGGACACCCAGGGTGATCGCGGCCAGGCCCGCGCAGACCACGGCGCCGGGGCCGCGGCGTCGGGCGAGCCGGGGCGCGGCCACTCCGAACACGGCGAAACACAGCGCGGGGACGGAGGTGAGCAGGCCCGCGACGGTGCCGCTCATGCCGAGGCCGTCACGGACCTCCTCCAGGAGCGCGCCGAGGCTGGTGATGGCGGGCCGCAGATTGAGCGCGGCGAGCACCAGCGCGACCGCCACCAGGGTCCGGGTGCGCCGTGTGCCGCGCGCGCCGGTGGGGAGGTGTGCGGGTAGTGCGGGTATGACGGCACTTTCCGCGGCAGGGTCGAGCGTCGCTTCGTCGTCACGCATGCCGACCATCATAGGATGATGGGATGAATGAGAGCCCATGCCCCTGACCTCGCCTCGGCGCTCCGCCCTGGCCGACCAGGTGATCGCGCAGCTGCGCGCCCAGATCACCTCCGGTGAATGGCCGGTGGGGTTCCGGATCCCCACCGAGAACCAGCTGGTCGAGCAGCTCGGAGTGGCCCGCAACACCGTCCGCGAGGCGGTCCGGGCGCTGGCCCACAACGGACTGCTCGATATCCGGCAGGGGTCCGGCACGTATGTGCTGGCGACCAGCGAGCTGGCCGGGGTGATGCACCGCCGCTTCGCCGACTCCGATCCGCAGCACGTGGCCGAGCTGCGCAGCGCCCTGGAGGCGGCCGCGGCCGCGCTCGCCGCGCGGCGGCGCACGGACCGCGACCTGAAGCAGCTGGACGCGGCCCTGACCCGGAGGGAACGGGCCTGGGAGTCCGGCAGCGCCGACGCCTTCGTCGACGCCGACGCGGCACTGCACCTGTCCGTCGTGGCGGCCTCGCACAACGACGTGGTCGTCGAGCTCTACGCCGACCTCGGAGAGGTGCTGCGCGCCTTCCTGCGCGCGGACGTCGGCGAGGAGCTGCGCCCCGAGCAGCACGTGGACCATGCGCGGCTGGTCGAGGCGATCCGGGCCGGCGATCCGGAGGCCGCCTCCGGCGAGGCCTCGGCGCACGCGTTCAGCTGCCGCTTCAGCCCAGCTTCCCGCTGACCCAGATCTCCTGGATCTCCTTCCAGCACCGGTCGCTGAGGGTGACGGTCTGGGCAGGTCCGACCGGGACCGAAGCGCCGTCCACGTCGGGGTCCCACCATCGGAGGCACTCGATGTGCAGCTGGACGCGGTCCAGGTCAGGGTCGGGGTTGAAGCACACGGCGACGCCCTCGCCGCCCCGTACCGAGGTCCGGCACTCCGCGACGCCCGGCAGCCGTGCCGCGGCTCCGGCCGCCGCCGCGGCAGCCGGGCCCGCACCCGCGACCAGCACCGCGACCGCCGCCGCGGCGCACACACAGGCGGCCGCGCGCGGACGCACGTAGGCACGCACGATGCACGCCCTCCCTCCACTCACCCCCGGCTCCCCCGCACAGCCATCCTCGCGGCCAGGATGTGCGGCCACCCGGTCTGGTGGGCCGAATGAGGGACACGGCCCCGAACGCGCGTACGGCCCCGGCGTCACCCGAAGGCGGTGCCAGGGCCGTACGCGAAGGGGCCGTCGGCGGCCCGTGCGAGCGGGCGCCGAGCGGGTCGCGGACCACCGGTCGGCGCGGCTCCCCCGCACCTCGTTCGGTCCCGCCTCCCGCCTTCGCCGGCGGTGCGAGCGCTACGCGCCGATGGCGTGCAGACCGCCGTCGACGTGGACGATCTCGCCCGTGGTCTTGGGGAACCAGTCGCTCAGCAGCGCGACGACCCCACGGCCGGCCGGCTCGGGGTCGGAGAGGTCCCACTCGAGCGGGGAACGGTGGTTCCAGACGTCGGCGAGATCCCCGAAGCCCGGGATGGACTTGGCGGCCATGGAGCCGAGCGGACCGGCCGAGATCAGGTTGCAGCGGATGTTCTGCTTGCCGAGGTCCCGGGCGATGTAGCGGGAGGTCGCCTCCAGCGCCGCCTTGGCCGGGCCCATCCAGTCGTACTGCGGCCAGGCGAACTGCGCGTCGAAGGTGAGGCCGACGACCGAGCCGCCGTCCTGCATCAGCGGCAGGCAGGCCATGGTGAGCGCCTTCAGCGAGTAAGCGGAGACGTGCATCGCCGTGGCGACGGACTCGAACGGCGTGTTGAGGAAGTTGCCGCCGAGGGCGTCCTGCGGCGCGAAGCCGATGGAGTGGACGACGCCGTCGAGGCCGCCGAGCTCCTCGCGGACGACGTCGGCGAGCGAGGCGAGGTGCTCCTCGTTGGTGACGTCGAGCTCGATGACCTTGACCGGCTTGGGCAGCTTCTTGGCGATGCGCTCGGTCAGCGTGGGCCGCGGGAACGCCGTCAGGATGATCTCCGCGCCCTGCTCCTGGGCGAGCTTCGCCGTGTGGAAGGCGATGGAGGACTCCGTCAGCACGCCGGTGATGAGGATGCGCTTTCCAGCGAGAATTCCACTCATGATGCTCAGTGACCCATGCCCAATCCGCCGTCGACGGGAATGACGGCTCCGGTGATGTAAGCGGCTTCCTCGGAGGCGAGGAAGCGGACCGAGGCGGCGATCTCCTCGGGCTGCGCGTAACGGGCCAGCGGAACCTGGCCGACGATGTTCGCCCGCTGCTCGTCGGTGAGCACGCGAGTCATGTCGGTGTCGACGAAGCCGGGGGCGACCACGTTGACGGTGATGTTGCGGGAGCCGAGCTCGCGGGCCAGCGAGCGCGCGAAGCCGACGAGGCCGGCCTTGGACGCGGCGTAGTTGGCCTGACCGGCCGAGCCGAGCAGTCCCACGACGGAGGAGATCAGCACGATGCGGCCCTTGCGGGCGCGCAGCATCTTCCGTGCCGCGGCCTTGACCACGCGGAAGGTGCCGGTCAGGTTCGTGTCCAGGACGGACGTGAAGTCGTCGTCGGACATCCGCAGCAGCAGCTGGTCGCGCGTGACGCCGGCGTTGGCCACCAGCACCTCGACCGCACCCTGCTGTGCCTCGATCTCCCTGAACGCCTGCTCGACCTGCTCACCGTCGGTGATGTCGCACTTGACGGCGAAGAAGCCCTCCGGGGGCTCACCCGAGCGGTAGGTGACGGCCACCTTGTCGCCCGCGTCGGCGAACGCTCGGGCGATGGCGAGGCCGATGCCACGGTTTCCTCCGGTGACGAGAACCGAGCGGCTCAACGGATCACCCTTTCCCTAGAGGTGCTGGTACTCCAGAAAACTATCTGCCTACGTCGCGGTACGGGGAATCGACCCCCGACAGGGGCGTACGCGAGTCGCTGTCGAGTCTCTACAGAAAACCGCAGGCGGGCGGATTGTCAGAGCGGCATGATTCACTGCGGGAGACTTGGAGGACGTTGACGACTGGACAGAAGGGGAGGCCGTCGTGCCCCACGAGGTCGATCAGTCATTCCTGGCGCTGCCGCTCCGGGCGCTCGCCGACGCGGCGCTGGCACGCGCCCGCGCTCTGGGCGCCGAGCACGCCGACTTCCGCTTCGAGCGGGTGCGCAGCGCTTCCTGGCGGCTGCGGGACGGCAAAGCCTCCGGCTCGTCGGACAGCACGGACGTCGGCTATGCGGTGCGCGTGGTGCACGGCGGGGCGTGGGGCTTCGCCTCCGGCGTCGACCTGACGATGGACGCCGCGGCCCGGGTGGCCGGGCAGGCGGTGGCGATGGCGAAGCTGTCGGCCAAGGTGATCGCGGCGGCGGGCTCCGACGAACGCGTGGAGCTGGCGGCCGAGCCGGTCCACGCGGACCGGGTGTGGGTCTCCTCGTACGACATCGACCCCTTCGGGGTGCCCGATGCCGACAAGACGGGTCTGCTGTCCGAGTGGAGCGGGCGCCTGCTGGCCGCCGACGGCGTGTCGCACGTCGACGCCTCCTTGATGGCCGTCCATGAGAACAAGTTCTACGCGGACACCTCGGGGACGACCACGACCCAGCAGCGTGTGCGGATCCACCCCGAGCTGACCGCCGTCGCGGTGGATCCGCGGTCCGGGGACTTCGACTCGATGCGCACCCTCGCGCCGCCGGCCGGACGCGGCTGGGAGTACCTGACCGGCACCGGCTGGGACTGGGACGCGGAGCTCGCGGAGATCCCCGGGCTGCTCGCGGAGAAGATGGCGGCGCCGTCGGTGGAGGCGGGCTCGTACGACCTCGTGGTCGACCCCTCGAACCTCTGGCTGACCATCCACGAGTCCATCGGCCACGCCACCGAGCTCGACCGCGCGCTGGGCTACGAGGCGGCTTACGCGGGCACCTCCTTCGCCACCTTCGACCAGCTGGGCACGCTGCGGTACGGCTCCCGGCACATGAACGTCACCGGCGACCGCACCGCCGAGCACGGCCTGGCCACCATCGGCTACGACGACGAGGGGGTCGCCGGGCAGTCCTGGGACCTGGTGAAGGACGGCGTCCTGGTCGGCTACCAGCTCGACCGCAGGACCGCCCGGCTCACCGGCTTCGAGCGCTCCAACGGCTGCGCCTACGCGGACTCCCCCGGTCATGTCCCCGTGCAGCGGATGGCGAATGTGTCGCTGCAGCCCGCACCGGACGGGCCGTCGACCGAGGAACTGATCGGCGGCGTCGAGCGCGGCATCTACGTCGTGGGCGACCGCTCGTGGTCCATTGACATGCAGCGCTACAACTTTCAGTTCACCGGCCAGCGCTTCTTCAGGATCGAGAACGGCCGGCTGGCCGGGCAGCTGCGCGACGTCGCCTACCAGGCCACCACCACCGACTTCTGGGGCTCCATGGAGGCCGCCGGCGGGCCGCAGACCTACGTCCTGGGCGGCGCCTTCAACTGCGGCAAGGCCCAGCCCGGCCAGGTCGCCGCGGTCTCGCACGGCTGCCCCTCCGCGCTCTTCCGCGGCGTCAACATCCTCAACACCACGCAGGAGGCCGGTCGATGAGCTCCGTTTCCAAGCCCCACGAGATCGTCGAGCGCGCCCTGGAACTGTCCCGGGCGGACGGCTGCGTCGTCATCGCCGACGAGAGTTCCTCGGCCAATCTGCGCTGGGCGGGCAACGCCCTGACGACCAACGGTGTGACCCGCAGCCGCGCCCTGACCGTGATCGCCACGGTGAACGGCTCCCAGGGCACCGCCTCGGGCGTGGTGTCCCGCGCCGCGGTCACCGCGGACGAACTGGAGCCGCTGGTGCGGGCCGCCGAGGCGGCCGCGCGTGCCGCCGGGCCCGCCGAGGACGCCCAGCCGCTGGTCGAGGGGGTGCCGGCGAGCACCAGGTTCACGGAGGCGCCGGCCGAGACCTCCTCGGAGGTGTTCGCCGACTTCGCACCCGCCCTGGGCGAGGCCTTCGGCACGGCCCGGGCCGGCGGCCGGCGGCTGTACGGCTTCGCGTACCACTCCGTCACCTCCACCTACTTGGGCACCTCCTCGGGGCTGCGACTCCGTCACGACCAGCCGAGCGGCACCCTGGAACTCAACGCCAAGTCCGGGGACATGTCCCGCTCGGCGTGGGCCGGCGCCGCCACCCGCGACTTCACCGACGTCGACCCGGAGGCCCTCGACGCCGACCTCGCGCAGCGCCTGGCCTGGGCCGAGCGGCGGATCGACCTGCCGGCCGGACGGTACGAGACGCTGCTGCCCCCGTCTGCCGTGGCGGATCTGATGATCTACCAGCAGTGGAGCGCGGCCGCCCGGGACGCGGTGGAGGGCCGTACGGTCTTCAGCCGTCCCGGCGGAGGCACCCGGCTCGGCGAGAAGCTCTCGGAACTGCCGCTGACGCTACGCAGCGACCCGGCCGAACCTGGGCTGGAGTCGGCGCCGTTCGTGATCGCGCACGCCTCGAGTGACGCCGCGTCGGTCTTCGACAACGGCCTGCCGGTCGAGGCCACCGACTGGGTCAGCGAGGGCGTCCTCAGCCGGTTGTCCACCACCCGGCACAGCGCAGGTCTGACCGGACTGCCCTTCGCGCCTTCCGCGGGCAACCTGATCCTCGACGGCGGCGGCAAGCGGTCGCTGGAGGAGATGGTGGCGGACACCGAGCGCGGTCTGCTGCTGACGTGCTTGTGGTACATCCGCGAGGTGGATCCGGCCACCCTGCTGCTGACGGGGCTGACCCGGGACGGGGTCTACCTGGTGGAGGGCGGCGAGGTGACCGGTGTGGTGAACAACTTCCGGTTCAACGAGTCGCCGGTCGACCTGTTGGGCCGTGCTACCGAGGTGGGCCGCACCGAGCGGACGCTGCCGCGCGAGTGGAGCGACTGGTTCACCCGGGCCGCGTTCCCGGCGATGCGGGTCCCGGACTTCAACATGAGCTCGGTCAGTCAGGGCGTCTGACCGGGACGACGGGGGGCAGAGCAATGGACGAGAAGCGGACGGTCAAGGTCTCGAAGTTCTTGGCGCGGGTGCTGCGGCACGACCCGGCGTCGATCGGGATCACCCTCGACGCGGCCGGCTGGGTGGATGTGCACGAGCTGATCGCCGCGTCCCGCCGGGCGAGCCTCCCCCCGGCTTCGCCGGGAGGCGCCCCCGGTTTCTCGCGCGCCGACCTCGACCACGTCGTGGCCACCAACAACAAGAAGCGGTTCGCCTTCTCGGAGGACGGGCGGCGGATCCGGGCCAGTCAGGGGCACTCGGTCGAGGTCGACCTCGGACTGGCGCCGGCGGAGCCGCCGGCCGTCCTCTTCCACGGCACAGCGAGCGCCACCCTGCCGATCGTGCTGCGCGAGGGGCTCAAGCCGATGTCCCGGCAGGACGTCCACCTCTCCGCGGACGTGGAGACGGCCGTGCGCGTCGGTGCGCGGCACGGCCGTCCCGTGGTGCTGGCGGTGGACGCGGCGGGGCTGGCCGCCACGGGTCATGTCTTCCGGGTCAGCGCCAACGACGTCTGGCTCACCGACCTGGTGCCGCCGACGCATCTGCGGCCGCACGCCCACTGAGCGGCGCGCCCTTCCAGGGCGCGCCGCCGGTCAGGTCGCCGTCCGCCGCCTGCCGCGGATCGAGGCCCACAGCGGGGTGATCACGGCGACCACGAGGATCGCGCCGAGGATCTGCAGCACATGGCGGATCCAGTCGACGCCGCTGGTGTGCCGTACGCCGATCCATCCTGCGACAGCATTGCCCAGGAAGGCGCCGAGGATGCCGCAGATGATGGTCAGCCACCACGGGATGTCCTGCTTCCCCGGCAGGAGCAGCTTCGCCAGGAAGCCGAGCACGATGCCGACGATGATCGCCCAGATCCAGTTCATGCGGCCAGTCTCGGCGCGGTCCGGGTACGCCGCATGCCGAAGGCGGCCATACGCCGTAAGGCGGGTGCTGTCACACGGCGGCGGCCTCCCCGGTCTCCACTGCGACGGACTCGCGGCGTAACGTGGATCGTGCCGGATGCGGGTGGCTTCCGGCGCTTCGAGCAGGTGGTGGAACGTGATGCGGAAGCGGAGCGGTACTGAGGTTTTCCGGATCACCGGGACCGCGGCAGGGCTCACCGAGGACGTCCGCCGAAGGCAGCGGCGCTACATCATCTCGATGTCGATCCGCACCCTGTCGTTCATCCTGGCGGTCCTCCTGTGGCAGGTGTCGACCCCTCTGGCCTGGATCGCGCTCGTGCTCGGCCTGGTGCTGCCGTACGTCGCGGTCGTCATCGCCAACGCCGGGCGGGAGAACGCGCCGGGGCTGCCCCCGGCACGGATCGCGCCGCCGGCGCCGCCGGCACTCGGCCCCGGTGAAGCAGGGGCGCCGGCCGCATGGCATCCGGAGGATGGCGGACGCGCCCGCTCCGGTCGAAGCTGACGCGTTCGCCCTGCCCCTCCGCTGTCTCACCTCGTCCCGAAGCTCAAGAAAAGCTCAGATCAATCACGAGGATCCACTGCACTGCGGGCCTTTCCGCGTGACATACTTCGTACGCGCTCCGCATCCCCCGTCGGAGCGACGGACCGACGCCGGGCGGCTCCCCCCGTGGCTGCCCGGCGTCGCCATGTTTGGATGGGGCTCGTGAACGACGAATCGCCGATCTGCTCCGCCAAGGGTTGCCGCGCTCCCGCCGTGTGGGTGCTGGCCTGGAACAACCCGAAGATCCACACTCCCGAGCGCCGCAAGACCTGGCTGGCGTGCGGGGAGCACCGCGAGTCCCTGTCATCGTTCCTCGGTGTGCGCGGCTTCCTCAAGGACGTCGTGCCCCTCGAGGACTGGGAAGCGAACTCAGCCACCGATCGCTGACATAGGCCGCTCAGGCTGCAAAAACGCCGGATCATCCAACCCGGAACCCGCCTTCTTGCCCCACATCGCGGTACGCCACAACTCGGCGATCTCCTCGTCCGAACCGCCCGAGCGGAGCGCCGCGCGCAGATCGGTCTCCTCGCGCGCGAACAGGCAGTTGCGCACCTGGCCGTCGGCGGTGAGCCGGGTGCGGTCGCAGGCCCTGCAGAAGGGCCGTGTGACGGAGGCGATCACGCCGACCCTGGCTGGGCCGCCGTCCACCAGCCAGCGTTCGGCCGGGGCGTGACCGCGGGCCTCGTCGGGCTCGGCGGTCAGCGTGAAGCGGGTCCGCAGGCTCTCCAGGATCTCCTGTGCGGTGACCATGTCGCTGCGCTGCCAGCCGTGCTGGGCGTCGAGCGGCATCTGCTCGATGAAGCGCAGTTCGTAGCCCCCCTCCAGGGCCCAGGCCAGCAAGTCGGGAGCCTCGTCGTCATTGACGCCGCGCATCAGCACGGTGTTGACCTTGACCGGGGTCAGGCCGGCGGCCTGCGCCGCCTCCAGGCCGCGGATGACGTCGTCGTGCCGCTTGCGGCGGGTGAGGGTCTGGAAGACATCGGGGCGCAGGGTGTCCAGGGAGACGTTCACCCGGTCCAGCCCGGCCCCGCGCAGCGCGGGGGCGGTCCGGGCGAGGCCTATGCCGTTGGTGGTGAGTGAGAGCTTCGGACGAGGCTCCAGCTCCGCGCAGCGCTCGACGATGCCGACCAGGCCGGGGCGGAGCAGGGGCTCGCCGCCGGTGAAGCGGACGTCCTTGACGCCGAGCAGGGTGACGGCGATCCGCACCAGCCGGACGATCTCGTCGTCGGTGAGCAGCTCGGGCTTGCCGAGCCACTGCAGCCCTTCCTCGGGCATGCAGTAGGTGCAGCGCAGATTGCACCGGTCGGTCAGCGAGACCCGCAGGTCGGTCGCGACCCTGCCGTACGTGTCGATCAGCACGGCGCGCCTCCCCTTTGGGCCTGGTCGATGAGACGGCGGTGCCGTCCCGCTACTTCGCAGCCTACGGGACGGCACCGACGTTCAACAGGTTGTTCAATGTGCTCCCGCTCCGGTGAGGGACCGGACCTCCAGCTCCGCGTACTTGCGGTCCGCGTCCTCCTCCGGCTTGGACAGGAGCGTGCCCACCACGCCGAGAAGGAAACCGACGGGGATGGAGACGATCCCGGGGTTCTCCAGCGGGAACCAGTGGAAGTCCACGCCCGGGAACATCGCGGTCTCCTTGCCCGACACCACGGGCGAGAAGACGACCAGGAACACCGAGGTGACCAGACCGCCGTAGATGCTCCACAGCGCCCCGGTGGTGTTGAAGCGCTTCCAGAACAGGCTGTAGAGAAGCGTCGGCAGGTTGGCGGATGCCGCGACCGCGAATGCCAGGGCGACGAGGAAGGCGATGTTGAGCTTCCCCGCGAAGATGCCGAGCAGGATCGACACGGCCCCGATGGCGATCGCGGCGATCTTCGCCGCCGCGACCTCCTCCTTCTCGCTCGCCGTGCCCTTGCGGATGACGTTGGCGTACAAGTCGTGCGCGAAGGAGGACGAGGAGGCGAGGGTGAGCCCCGCGACCACGGCGAGGATGGTGGCGAAGGCCACCGCGGAGATCACCGCGAGCAGGATCGCGCCGCCCGTGGAGCCCGCGCCGCCGCCGATCTCCTGGGCGAGCAGCGGGGCCGCGGTGTTGCCGGCGGCGTTGGAGGTTGTGATCGTCTCCGGGGTGAGCAGGGCGGCGGCCCCGAAGCCCAGCGCGATCGTCATCAGGTAGAAGCAGCCGATGATGCCGATCGCCCAGTTCACCGAGGTGCGGGCGGCCCGGGCGGTGGGCACGGTGTAGAAGCGGATCAGGATGTGCGGCAGGCCGGCCGTGCCGAGGACGAGCGCCAGGCCCAGAGAGATGAAGTCGATCTTCGAGGTCGAGGTGACGCCGTACTTGAGGCCCGGCTCCAGGAAGGCCGCTCCCTTGCCGCTCTTCTCCGCGGCGGCGCCGAGCAGCGAGGACAGGTTCCAGTTGAACTTGGCGAAGACCAGGAAGGTGATCAGCAGGGTCCCGCCGATCAGCAGCACCGCCTTGACCATCTGCACCCAGGTGGTGCCCTTCATGCCGCCGATGGTCACGTACAGCACCATGACGACGCCGACCAGGATGACGATCAGACGGCGCGGACCCTCGCCGGTGATGCCGAGCAGCAGGGCCACCAGAGCACCCGCCCCCACCATCTGGGCCAGCAGGTAGAAGATGCTGACGACGATGGTCGAGATGCCCGCGGCCGTGCGCACCGGGCGCTGCCGCAGCCGGAAGGCGAGGGCGTCGGCCATGGTGAACCGGCCGGAGTTGCGCAGCGGTTCGGCGACGAGCAGCAGCGCCACCAGCCAGGCGACGAGGAAGCCGATGGAGTAGAGGAAGCCGTCGTAGCCGACGAGGGCGATGGACCCGGCGATGCCGAGGAAGGACGCGGCCGACATGTAGTCGCCGGAGATGGCGAGGCCGTTCTGGAAGCCGCTGAAGGAGCGGCCGCCGGCGTAGAAGTCGGTGGCGTCCTTGGTCTGGCGGCCCGCCCAGACGGTGATGGCGAGCGTCGCGACGACGAAGACCGAGAACAGGGTGATGATCAGCGGCCGGTGTTCGCTCGCCCCCACCGCGACCACCTGGACTCCCGTGGTGTGCAGCGCGGTCATGCGGTGGCCTCCGTGCTCTCGGTGTCGTCGGTGCCCCGGGCGCCGGGGCCTTCCAGGCGCGCCTTGATGGCGTCCGCGCGGGAGTCGAGCTTGGCGTTAGCGTGCCGCGAGTACCAGACGGCGATGCCGAAGGTGGTGGCGAACTGCGCGAGACCGAAGATGAGGGCGACATTGATGTGGCCCACCACCTTGGTGTCCATGAAGCCGCCGGCGTAGTTCGACAGCAGGACGTACAGCAGGTACCAGGTGATGAACGCGACCGTGAGCGGGAACGCGAACGAGCGGTACGAGCGGCGCAGTTGGGCGAACTCCGCGCTCGCCTGCACCTCGGCGTACGAGTCGGCAGACGGCGGACCGGAGCTTGCCGACGGTCGTGCGGGGTCCACGATGCCTCCTGTGGGGCGGAGTCTGAGGGGCGCGAGCACATGACGCGCCTCCGCCGGCGCACGGCGGCGCCGACGTGAGCTACGTCACGCAATGATCGGACCCGCGCATGGTAAATGCGCGACCACGGCCTTCGACAGAGGGCGGGAGTTGAGAACTGACTGTTCTTCGGCGACAGGATCGTGAGCTTTTTGCACCAATCCGTTGATAGCGCGCCGACGACGGCGAGAGCTTCTCTCGTCATGCACCCGTCCAGGGAACCCAGGCGCCTGGACAGGTCCTTGGACGATGGGTGATCCCATGGCTCCATTGCCGGGAGGGCGCGGCGCCCTCGCGAGACCCGTCGGTTCCACGGCCTCCTGCCCGGACGGCGGTTTCTGGGGCCAGGTCGGCTCCGACGGCGGCCAGGGCGAATCCGCCCCGTGGCGGGGCGGGCGTCCCACTCGACCCGCTCCTTTCTCCACCCCGCCTATCCGCGCGACCTCATACAGCCCCTTCGGGCGTCCGGGGGCGTCGGCCTGCGCCTTGGGCATCCACTGGCGACTGCTCCAGCCAGGCATGCGGATGCCGGCTCTTGACGAACGCGGCCGAGACCGCGGGCCGGCAGGATGACGAGGGCACTCGCCACGGTCGTCAGGCCCTCCGCGCAGTAGTCGCACGCGCCGTCGGACCACACGAAGGGCGCGACGACCAGGTCGCCGGGCTTCAGCCCGGGCACACGGGCACAGAAGGCGTCCGCGCGCACCCGCCCCGGCACCCGGCGGTGTGCCGGGGCGGGTGGCGGCAGGCGCTGTCGGCAACCGCCCGTATTGTGTTCCTCCATGCACGCGCCTCAGCTCCCGCAACCGTCGTGGCCCCAGGCCTACCCCGACGGATACGCCGTCGTGGACGTCGAGACGACAGGCCTCGGCCGCGATGACCGGATAGTGTCCGCGGCCGTCTACCGGCTGGACGCGCGCGGTGAGGTGCAGGACCACTGGTACACCCCCGTCAACCCGCAGCGGGACCCGGGTCCGGTGTGGATCCACGGCCTCACGTCGGAGACGCTGGCCGACGCCCCCCTCTTCGGCGAGGTCGCCGCCGAGCTGGCGGAACGGCTGTCGGGCCGGGTGTTCGTCGCCCACAACGCGGTCTTCGACTGGTCCATGCTCGCCCGGGAGTTCGCGCGGGCGGGCACCGTGGCGCGCGTACAGCACCGGCTGTGCACCATCGTGCTCTCCAAGGCCCTGGCGCTGCCGCTGCCCAACCACAAGCTGGAGTCCCTGGCGGCGCACTTCGGCGTCGTCCAGCAGCGCGCCCACCATGCGCTGGACGACGCGCGCGTGCTGGCGGAGGTGTTCCGCCCCAGCCTGCGCCAGGCGGCGGCGGACGGGCTCCCGTTGCCGCTGCACGCCTGCCGCCCCTTGACGGAGTGGGTCGACGCGGCCGTCCCCCGGCAGTCGGCTTCCGCGGGCTACGGCAGCACCTACCGGCCGATGAGCTGGCGGCCCTCACGGAAGCGGCCGGCCTGCCCCTATCCCAACCCAGGGCGGCTGGAGGCCGGGGGACGCCTCGTCCAGGGGATGCGGGTCGCCTTTTCGGGCGACACGAGCATCGAGCGCGAGTTGCTGGAGGACCGCGCCACCGAGGCGGGTCTGCATGTGTCCTCCTCGGTGAGCCGGCTGACCAGCCTCCTGGTGACCAACGACCCGGGCGCGCTCACCACGAAGGCCGTGCGGGCCCGGCAGCTCGGTACCCCGGTCGTCGACGAGCGCCGCTTCGCCGAACTGCTGGGGGACGTCGCCCCCGCTCCGGACGTCCACGGCTGACGCCGCCGTTCGAGTGGTGCGGAGGCGACGCACCCGGTCACCGATTGCCGGTCCTCGGCACGGCCCTCACCCTGGGCCCCATGGCCCGATGCGAGGTATGCGGAAACGACTACGCGATGAGCTTTGAGGTGCACGCCCAGGGAGCCGTGCACGTCTTCGACAGCTTCGAGTGCGCCATCCACCGGATGGCGCCCATCTGCGAGCACTGCCGCGTGCGGATCGTCGGCCACGGGGTCGAGGTCGACGGCCACTGGTACTGCGGGGGGCACTGCTCCAAGGCGGAGGGCCGCAGCGGCATCGTCGACCGGGTCGGCTCGCTGCCGGGTGGCGCCGGCTGATCCCGGTGGCCGCCGACCCCTGATCCGGGCGGACGCGCCGCATCGCGGGCGACCCCTGCGGAGAGCGTCCCGCGACCGAGTTGTACGGTCATGGGGTGTACCGCTTCCTGTTGTCCCGGCAGTGGGTGATCCTCACCCTCATCGCACTGCTGCTGATGCCCGTCATGGTCAAGCTGGGCTTCTGGCAGTTGCACCGCCACGAGCGCCGGGTGGCCAGCAACCACCTGATCGCGGACAACCTCGCGGCGAAGCCCGTGCCGGTGGAGTCGCTGACCGCCCCCGGCGCGGACGTGCCGAAGCGCGAGGTCTACCGCACGGTCACCGCGACCGGGCGCTACGACACCGCGCACGAGGTGGTCGCCCGCCAGCGCACCGCCGCGGACGGGGACAGCATCGGCTACCACGTGATCACCCCGCTGGTCCTGGCCGACGGCCGGTCGGTGCTGGTCAACCGGGGCTGGATCCCGGCCGGCTCCGACCTGAGGACGTTTCCGAGGGTTCCCGCAGCGCCGTCCGGCGAGGTCACCGTCACCGGGCGGCTGCGCCCGGACGAGACCACCGCGACGACCGGCATCCGGAACAAGGGCGGACTGCCCGACCGGATGATCATGCTGATCAACAGCGAGCTGGTGGCCCAGGACCTGCCGACCGCCGAGCGGCCGGTGGGCGGCTACCTCGAGTTGGCCTCGACGTCCCCCAGGCCCACCGGGCGGCAGCCCGAGCTGATCCCGGACCCCGACCACAGCAGCATCGGCATGCACATGGGCTACGCGATCCAGTGGTGGCTGTTCACCGCCATGGTGCCGGTCGGCTGGGCCGTCCTCGTCCGCCGGGAGCGCCGGGAGCGGCTCGCCGCCCGCGACACGGCGGCGCAGGCGGGCGGTACGGCCGAGCCCGCCGCCGCCGCTGCGGTCGCGTCGTCCTAGCCTCCGGGGCACCCTCGTAGGGCGGGATCCTCGCGGGACCGCGCGGGCAGCCGGCGGGGCCTCGCGGGATCCGCACGAGGGCGTACGGGGGAGAGACGGAGGCCGGCCGTGGCGGCACCGATCGAGGACTACGGGATCATCGGCGACCTGCAGACCGTCGGGCTGGTCTCCAGGAGCGGCTCCATCGACTGGCTGTGCCTGCCGCGCTTCGACTCCGGAGCGTGCTTTGCCGCGCTGCTGGGCGACGAGGAGAACGGCAACTGGCGGATCGCCCCGGCCTCGGCCCGGCGCGAGGAACCGTGCACGCGCCGCTCGTACCGCGAGGGCACCTTGGTGCTGGAAAGTGTGTGGGAGACGCACGAAGGCACCGCCAAGGTGATCGACTTCATGCCGCAGCGCGATCGCGCGCCGGATGTCATGCGCATCGTCGAAGGCGTGCGCGGGCGTGTGGCGATGACCATCGAGCTGCGGCTGCGCTTCGACTACGGGCGGGTCGTCCCCTGGATGCGCCGCACCGACGGCCACCGTGTGGCGATCGCCGGCCCGGACTCGGTGTGGCTGCGCGCCGAGCCCCAGGTGCCCGCGTACGGCAAGGACTTCGCGACCCACGCCGACTTCGCCGTCGCCGAGGGCGAGCGGGTGGCCTTCGTCCTGACCTGGCACCCCTCCCACGAGCGCCGGCCTCGCCTTGTCGACCCCTTCCGGGCACTGGAGCAGAGCTGCGCGGACTGGCGGGCCTGGTCGGCCAGGTGCCGTTACGACGGTCCCTGGCGGGACGCGGTGCTGCGTTCGCTGATCACCCTCAAGGCACTCACGTACGCGCCCAGCGGCGGCATCGTCGCGGCGGCGACCACCTCGCTGCCCGAGGAGATCCGCGGGGTGCGGAACTGGGACTACCGCTACTGCTGGCTGCGCGATGCGACGCTCACCCTGAACGTGCTGGTGGAGACCGGCTACCTCCAGGAGGCCTACCAGTGGCGCGACTGGCTGCTGCGCGCCGTCGCCGGCGACCCCGCAGACCTGCAGATCATGTACGGGCTTGCGGGCGAGCGCCGGCTGCCCGAGCAGGAGCTGGACTGGCTGGCGGGCTACGAGGCCTCACTGCCGGTCCGGATCGGCAACGCCGCTGCCCGGCAGCTCCAGCTGGACGTCTACGGCGAGGTCCTCGACTCGTTCTTCCTCGCCCGCAGCTTCGGGCTTCGCGACGGACCGCACGCCTGGGCGGTGCAGCGCGCGCTGATGGACTTCCTAAAGAGCAAGTGGCGCGATCCCGACGAGGGCCTGTGGGAGGTGCGCGGCGAACGACGGCACTTCGTGCACTCCAAGGTGATGGCCTGGGCGGCCGCCGACCGGGCGGTGCGCACGCTGGAGGCGCGGCCCCACCTCTTCGGCGACGTGGACTTCTGGCGGGCGATGCGCGGCGAGGTCCACCGAGAGGTCTGCCGCAGGGGTTTCGACCCCGAACGCAACACCTTCACGCAGTACTACGGCTCCAAGGAGCTCGACGCGGCGACCCTGCTCATCCCTCAGGTGGGCTTCCTGCCCGTCAGCGACAGCCGGGTGGTCGGGACGGTGGAGGCGGTACGCCGCGAGCTGGACCACGGCGGCTTCGTCCGCCGCTACACCCTGGAGGACAGCAGCGTGGACGGGCTGCCCGGCGGGGAAGGCGCTTTCCTGGCCTGCTCGTTCTGGCTCGCCGACGCCTTGCACCGCATCGGCCGCGCCGACGAGGCCCGACTGCTGTTCGAACGGCTGCTGGGCCTGTGCAACGACGTGGGTCTGCTGGCCGAGGAGTGGGATCCGGACGCGAAGCGCCAGCTCGGCAACTTCCCCCAGGCATTCAGCCACATCGGCCTGGTCAACACCGCGCTCACGCTGTCCGGCCGCGGAGGGGCACGATGACTCCGCGGACGCCGTGCTGACGGGCGGGCATGCCGTCCGCCGACCCGTTCAGCTGACGCGGGCAGCGCGGTGGGTGACGGCGCGCAGCCGCACCTCGGCGGGGAGCGGGGGAAGTCCGGCGCCGGCCCGGGCCCGCTCCAGGACGGCGGCGTCGAGTCCGGTGAGGACGTCGACGGGGACGGCGTTCGGGGACAGGGCGAGTTCCAGCCGCACACGGGGCGCGGTGGGCGTACCCGTCACCAAGGTGGTGGCGCAGTCGACGCCCGGAAGCTGCTCGGCATCGGCGGCGACGACCTCCTCCAGGGCGCGGCCGCGCAGCAGGGCCACGCCGTCGTCGTCGGCGTCCACCGCCACCCGGCGCAGTGTGCGGTCGCGCACCTGGGCGAGCAGCCACCACAGGGCGCACAGCACCGAAAGCGCCAGAACGGCGAGGACCACGGGCCACCACCATGAGGCGTCCGCGTAACGGGTCCGGTCGTCCTTGCTGAGCAGCACGTCGTCCGGTCCGCTGTACGGGCGTCGCAGCAGTCCTGTCGCGCAGCTCAGCACGACGGCGCCGACCAGCAGCAGGGCCAGCCCGGCGAGGGCGAGGACGACACGGTTGACCGCGGCGCGCACCGAGCCTCACCCCTGGCCCATGCGGCGGACGTGCAGCGTGAGGCGGAGCGGCCGGACGAGGCCCAGCTCACGCACGGCCTCGGCCAGGACAGCCGCCAGGTCGGCGCGGACCGCCTCTGTCGCGCGAAAGGCGATCACGGCGCGCACCGTGGCGGTGCGGCGGGTGACCGTCACCTGTGCCGAGCGCACGCCGGAGACCTCCACCGCGCGGTCGCGCAGGGAGAGTTCGGCGGCGCGGCGGTCGAGCCCGGCCCGTACGGGCCCTGTTGCGGTGCGCATGGTGAGCAGGTCGCGGAGCCCGGGGGTGGCGGCCAGCACGAGCAGCCACAGCCCGAGCACGACCGCGGCGCACGCCCCGGCGAGGATCCACGGGTCGTCCAGCGGACGGGTGGCCAGTGCGTCAGCGGTGTTGCGGCGCCAGGCCGCCGCGGGCCGCCCGGCGCGTACGGCGGCGATGTCGTAGAGCAGCAGCCCGGCGGCGACGGCCAGGAGGGCGGCGGCGATCGCGGCCGGGAGCCGGCGCGGGGACCAGAAGCGCCGCCGGTGGGCCGGGGGCGGCGACAGCGGCGCGGACGGCGCCGGCGCCGGCGCCGGGCGGAGCTCGCTCACCGGACTTTCGCCTCCCGCGCGAGGTGGACGGCCCGTGAGTGCAGCCGCTCGACCTCGACGGTCACCCCGAGGACCGCCGTGCCGGTCAGCTCCTGGACGCGGGCGATCACATGACGGCGGACCGATCGGCACACCGAGGCGATGTCCACCGGGTAGCCGAGTTCGACGCTAAGGCGCACGAACACCTGCTCGCGGTGGACGGAGACACCGGCCTGCTGCCGCGCGCCGCGCGGCACGTACTCCCCGCCCGGCGCGTCGGCGAGGGCCTCGCGGGCGGCCTGGGCGGCGATCTTCGCCAGCACGCGGTCGGCGAGGCGCAGCGAGCCGCGCTCCGCTGGGGCGAGCGGCGGCGCGGGAGGCGTCGGGGACGTCGGCACGGCTGCCGTCATCTGCGGGGCTCACCGCCTCCGGTCGCGCACGCGGAAGAACTCCCCGGGCTCCAGGTCGCCGTCGAGGAACCGCCCGGCGCAGAAGCCGACGGCGCCGAGGGCCGCCACCAGCAGGAAGGCCGCGAACCGCCGAAGTACCCGGCGAATCCGAGCGCCATCCCGACGATCAAGCCGAGCACGGCCATGCTCATCGTCCGCTCACGGCTCCCCTCCTGGAGACTTGTCACTGGACCCGCTGCTCCTGGTCGGTGTCGTCCGTGTCCTCGGGAAGCTTCACGTCGCCCACCGCGATGTTGACCTCGATGACCTCCAGGCTGGTCATCTGTTCCACGGCCGCGATGACGTTCTCCCGGACCGCGTGCGCCACCGCCACGATGGAGACCCCGTAGTCGACGACGATGTCCAGGTCGAGGGCGGCCTGCACCTCGCCGACCTCGGCCCGCACCCCCCGCGTCACGGACCTGCCGCCGGCACGCGGTCGCGGACCGCGCCGAAGCCGCGGGAGACGCCGGAGCCGAGGGCGTGCACGCCCTCCACGTCGCGCGCCGCGAGCCCGGCGATCTTCTCGACGACACCGTCCGCGATGGTGGTCCGGCCGCGCGTCGCGGGATCGCCCAGGGGCGCCCGCCGCCCCGGCGTGCCGTCGCCGGCCGGGCTGGTGCCCTTCTCCAGGGTCCGGCCCCCTTCCGCCTGCTGAGCGGTCTCGGTCATCGCACCTCTTCTCTTCGGATCTGCGGCGCAGGAGCGGTACGGGCCGCTCCGCGCCCCACACTAAGTGGGCACGCCCTTTCACGCCGCGAGGATGCGGCAATCAGGGACCTCGGGCGGCGGCCCGGCGCGGACAGCACGGTGGGCGAAGGAGGCGGCCGTCGACCGAGGACCGGTCGGCTGGTGCGCAGCCGAAATCCGGGCCGGTCGGCGGGCGGGAAGAACCGCCCGCACACCGGCCGCAGCCACCTGCACACCGCCGCTGACGACCGCTTCCACCGGACGCGCGCTTCCCTTCGGGCGGCGGCCGCGGACCGCCCTCACGCGGTCACGGCCCAGCCGGCCGCGGACCGGACGTCGCGGGCGGCTCACCGGCGCCGGCACGACTACTCGCCCACGCCCGCCAGGTCCCGCAGGCGGCGCCCCTGCGCAGCGCGCTCGGCGGCGCGCTGCTCCTCGTACGTCCGGCCGCAGGCCTCACGGAGCAGGGCCTTGGTCTCGATCAGCGCGTCGCGCGGCGCGGCCAGCAGGGCGCCCACCAGGTCCTTGACGGTGGCGTCCAGCTCGGCCGCCGGGACAAGAACGTTGGCCAGGCCGATGGCCGTGGCTTCCGAGGCGTCGACGAAGCGCCCCGTGGCGCAGATCTCCAGCGCCCGGGCGTAGCCGACCAGCTCGGTCAGCGGCTTGGTGCCGGCGAGATCGGGTACCAGGCCCAGGCTGGTCTCGCGCATCGCGAACTGCGCGTCGTCGGCGACGACGCGCAGGTCGCAGGCGAGGGCCAGTTGGAAACCGGCCCCGATGGCATGCCCTTGCACAGCGGCGATGGTAAGGATGTCGTTCCGCCGCCACCAGGTGAAGGCCGACTGGTACTCGGCGATCGTCGCGTCGAGCTCGCCCTCCGAAGCGCGGGCGAGGTCGAGGAACGACGGCTCGCCGTCGAAGCCCTCCGGCGTGAAGGCCTGCCGGTCCAGCCCCGCGGAGAACGACAGCCCCTCCGCACGCAGCACGACGACCCGTACGCTGCCCGGAAGCAGCCGGCCGGCCTCGACCAGGGCCCGCCACATGGCAGGGGACTGGGCGTTGCGCTTGACCGCGTTGCACAGGGTGACGGTGGCGACATGACCCTCCGCCACGAGTCGTACGCCGTCGCGTTCCAGCAGCACAGTGGGGTCGGACATCGGGCACCTCCGGGCGATCCGCAGTCTGGATTACCGAAGAGTAACCACCCGGTCGACGCTTTCCCACGACCGGGTGGCCCTGCCACGACTGAGCACCGCTGCGCCAGGCGCACCGCTGCTGTCAGGCCGTGGAAACCTTCTTGCCCCGTGTCGCTCCGCCGCGCCCGCGCAGGGTCACGCCGGACTCACTGAGCATCCGGTGGACGAAGCCGTACGAACGGCCGGTCTCCTCGGCCAGCGCCCGGATGCTTGCTCCACCGTCGTACTTCTTCTTGAGGTCTGCCGCGAGCTTTTCGCGCGCGGCGCCGGTCACCCGGCTGCCCTTCTTCAGAGTCTCGGCCACCCGTGCCTCCTCTAGGGAAGTGCGCTCTGTGACTCTCATGATCACCCCTAGGAGACTTCCTGGCCACCCATTCGGCAAGGTCCGTGTGACAACATCCGGCGCAGCATTGACGCGGGCATGCGGCGACACAGGGGTGGAATCCGACATTCCGCCCGGCGCGTGCGGGATCTTTTCGAGGCGCGGCGGAAAAAGGGCAGGTCATCAGGGCGGGCGCGGAGCGGCCCCCTGCGAGGCGGCTGATCGATCCGTACGTCCGGTTTTTCGCACGATTCCCACGCCGCAGTACGAGTCCGTATCACACAGATGAAGGATCACCCGTCGGCCGAATGATCCCGTGGAGTGATCCACACGGATGATCCGCCACGGGTGCCGGTGGGTCAGGCGAGCGCGACGAGGTCGGCGTAGTCCTGGCCCCACAGGTCCTCGACGCCGTCGGGCAGGAGGATGATGCGCTCGGGTTGCAGCGCCTCCACCGCGCCCTCGTCGTGGGTGACGAGAACGACCGCGCCCGTGAAGGTGCGCAGCGCGCCGAGGATCTCCTCGCGGCTGGCCGGGTCGAGGTTGTTGGTGGGCTCGTCGAGCAGCAGCACATTGGCGCTGGAGACGACGAGGGTGGCCAGCGCGAGCCGGGTCTTCTCGCCGCCGGACAGCACGCCGGCGGGCTTGTCCACGTCGTCGCCGGAGAAGAGGAAGGAGCCGAGGATCTTGCGGACGGCCACCAGGTCCATGTCGGGCGCCGCGGAGCGCATGTTCTCCAGCACGGTCCGGTCGGGGTCCAGGGTCTCGTGCTCCTGGGCGTAGTAGCCGAGCTTGAGGCCGTGGCCGGGGACGACCTTGCCGGTGTCGGGCTGCTCCACACCCGCCAGCAGCCGCAGCAACGTCGTCTTGCCGGCTCCGTTGAGACCGAGGATGACGACCCGGGAGCCCTTGTCGATGGCCAGGTCGACGTCGGTGAAGATCTCCAGCGAGCCGTACGACTTGGACAGGCCCTCGGCCGTCAGCGGGGTCTTGCCGCACGGCGCGGGGTCGGGGAAGCGCAGTTTGGCGACCTTGTCGGACTGCCGCACCTCCTCGAGACCCGAGAGCAGTTTGTCGGCGCGGCGTGCCATGTTCTGCGCGGCCACGGTCTTCGTGGCCTTGGCGCGCATCTTGTCGGCCTGGGCGTTGAGCGCCGCCGCCTTCTTCTCGGCGTTGGCGCGCTCGCGCTTGCGGCGCTTCTCGTCGGCCTCGCGCTGGGTGAGGTACTGCTTCCAGCCCATGTTGTAGACGTCGATCTGGGACCGGTTGGCGTCGAGGTAGAAGACCTTGTTGACGACCGTCTCGACCAGGTTGATGTCGTGGGAGATGACGATGAAGCCGCCGCGGTAGGTCTTGAGGAAGTCCCGCAGCCACAGGATGGAGTCGGCGTCGAGGTGGTTGGTCGGCTCGTCGAGCAGCAGGGTGTCGGCGTCCGAGAACAGGATGCGGGCCAGCTCGACCCGGCGGCGCTGACCGCCGGACAGGGTGTGCAGCGGCTGGGCGAGCACACGGTCCGGCAGGCCCAGGGCGGCGGCGATGGTGGCGGCCTCGGCCTCGGCGGCGTAGCCGCCCTTGGTGAGGAACTCGGTCTCCAGGCGGGCGTACTTCTTCATCGCGTTGTCGCGGGTGGCGCCCTTGCCGTTGGCCATCCGGTCCTCGTTCTCGCGCATCTTGCGCAGGACGGTGTCCAGGCCGCGGGCGGAAAGGATGCGGTCCCGGGCCAGGACGTCGAGGTCGCCGGTGCGCGGGTCCTGGGGCAGATAACCGACCTCGCCGGACCGCGTGACGGTGCCGGCGGCGGGCAGGCCCTCGCCCGCGAGCACCTTGGTGAGGGTGGTCTTGCCGGCGCCGTTTCGGCCGACCAGGCCGACACGGTCGCCGCGGGCGATCCGGAAGGAGGCGGACTCGATGAGGACGCGGGCTCCGGCGCGCAGCTCGATGCCGGTGGCAGTAATCACGGGAAGAAGCTCCTGGGCGTGCGGACGGCAGTCGGACGTGTGGTCGCGGTGGTCGCGGGTCGGACGCCGTCTAATGCGTGCGGATCACTGCCATGGCCTCAGTCTACCGGGGGCGGCACGGGTGCCCGGCAAGTGACTTTCGAGCCAGGGGCCGGGCGGGGGCCGGGCGGGGGCCGCACGGCGCCGCAAGGGAACCAAGACTCCGCAGGGGCCTCAAGAGGGTCGGAGAGGAAGAACCGTCGATAATCGGAGGTATGCAGTTCGACGACGACGCATCGCTCGACACGTCCCAGGTGGAGGATCGGCGAAGCGGCGGACGGTTCGGTGGCGGCCGGTTGGTGGGGGGCGGCCTCGCCGGACTGATCGTCCTGGTGATCGGGCTGATCTTCGGTATCGGTCCCGACCAGCTGGGACTGACCTCCGACCCTCCGGGCCAGGCCCCGGGGCACCGCCTCGGGCTCGGACCTCGCCGCGGGCTGCCGCACCGGCGCGGACGCCGACTCGCGCCAGGACTGCCGCATGGTCGGGGTGGTCAACAACGTGCAGGCGTACTGGGCGTCGGAGTTCCGCGAGCGCGGCATGAGCTACGAACCCGCGCCGACCGTCTTCTTCGACCAGCCGATCCGCACCGGGTGCGGGGTCGCCGACCCGGCGTCGGGGCCGTTCTACTGCCCGGTGGACCGCAAGGTCTACCTGGACCTGGACTTCTTCTCGACCCTGACCAGCCGCTTCGGCGCTCAGGGCGGGCCGTTCGCCGAGAGCTACGTCGTCGCCCACGAGTACGGTCACCACGTGCAGAACCTGCTGGGGACCCTGGGCCAAGCGCAGGACCGGCTCACCGGGCCGGGCAGCAACGCGGTGCGCGTGGAGCTGCAGGCCGACTGCTACGCGGGCGTATGGGCGCACAACGCCACACGGACTCCGGACGAGGACACGGGCGGCCCGATGATCAGCGCCCTCGACGAGGAGGACATCCGCAGGGGGCTGGACGCGGCCGCGGCAGTCGGCGACGACGCGATCCAGTCCCGGGTGCAGGGTCGGGTGGCCCCGGAGTCCTGGACCCACGGCTCGTCCGCCCAGCGGCAGCAGTGGTTCGCCACCGGGCTGAACGCCGGCGACCCCGTCGACTGCGACACATTCGGGCACTGACCGGCCGGAATGTCCGCGGGCGGGGGCATTGTCATACCCCCCTGCCAGACTGAGATCCATGTCACACAGGCCGTCAGTCCCGGAAGGGGAGAGTGATCACCATGGCTCGCGAGGCGACCGCGCCCACCGTCTGCCCGACGCTGCGCTACAAGGACGCGAAGGCCGCCGTCGCCTTCCTCGAGGAGGCGTTCGGATTCACCGAAGTCGCGGTCCACGCAGGCGCGGACGGCACGGTGCAGCACGCGGAGCTGGCGTACGGAAACGGCGTGGTGATGCTCGGCAGCGAGCGGTCGGGCACGGCGTTCAGTCAGGTAGCCGCGGAGCTGGGCCCCTCGTCGGTCTACGTGGTCGTAGCGGACGCCGACGCCCATCATGAGCGCGCCGTCGCCGCCGGAGCCGAGATCGTGCTCCCGCTCACCGACCACGACTACGGGTCGCGGGATTACACGGCCCGCGACCCGGAGGGCAATCTCTGGTCCTTCGGCACCTACGCGCCGCGGCTGCCGACGTAGCCCCTGTCACACACCGGTGTGCACCTGGAAGGCGGCCCTGCGGATCATCTTGGCCAGGGCAGGGTCGGGGTGCGCGGCGGCGAGCGCGACCAGCACCTGGACGGTGCGGGGGTGGCCCGCGTGGCGCAGCTCCTCCAGCAGGCGGGTGACCGAGCCCTGGACGGCCGTCTCGAGGTGGCTCACCAGCAGGTGGCTCTCGCCGTGGTCGACGACGGCCGCGGCGGTGTCCACCCACAGCCAGGTGGACTCCTCGCGAGTGAGCAGCGCGGCGACGTCCTCCGGGTCCGCGCCTTCGTGCTCGGCGAGCCACAGCAGCGCATAGGGGCGCAGACCGGCCTCGTCGGCCACGGCGCGGACGGAGGGCTCCGCGGGGCCGCCGACGACCCGCAGCGCCTCGAAGGCCAGGGCGCGCAGCAGGGCGTCGTCGCCCCGCGCCACGTCCAGGAACTCGCCCACGGCCTGGGCCACCGGACGGGCGGCCAGCCACGCCTTGTACTCGTCGCGGGCGGCGCCGGGCGGCATTCCGATGCATGCCTTGAGCATGTCTTCCGCGGAATGCTCGAAGTGCCCGGCGGGGCCCTGCGCGGCCACGCAGATCTGCTCCAGCTTCACCCACACCGCCCAGCTGCCGAGGGCGGTGATGGTGACCTCGCCGGGGTGGGCCGGGTCACGGGGCCGAAGGGCGCCGACGCGTGCGAGCGCGTCCAGCGTCCAGTCCAGCAGCGCGGGCAGTTCGTCGCGGCCGCCGCCGGCCGGGGGCTCCTGGCGCTCCGTGCGCAGCTCGGCCACGCGCTGCCGCAAGAGGTCCAGCAGGACGGCCACGGCGACGGGACCGGAGGAGAGGTGGAGCAGGGAGAGCAGCTGCGGGGCGGCCTCGACGACCTCGGCGACGAGGGAGGGGTCGACGTCGGCGCACTCCGGCTCGAGCGCGGCCGGGTGCGCGAGCGACCACGCGTCGAAGAGCGCGACCCAGCCGCGCAGCACGGCGGTGTCGTCGCGGTCCCAGGCGCGCAACCGCCAGCCGGGCCGGGCCGTTCCCCCTTTGTGCAGCTCGATCAGGCCCGTCAGCCGGGCCCGGTCCCAGGCCGTGCGCACCTGCCGCTCGGTCATGCCCAGGGCGGCGACGGCCCGCCGCACGTCGGGGTCCCGCAGTATCCCGGCGCTACCGGGGGCGGCGGCGGTCTGCGCGTCGGCCCAGCGGGCCAGCCTCACGGCGTCCGAGAGTTCGGTGCGCGCACGGCGGGCGAGCTCGGGCAGCGCCGGGATTCCCTCCGGCGGCCGCGGCGGGCGGCTTCGCCGCACTGTGGCGGCGCGGCGCGCGGTGGCGAGTGGCCTGCGCGGGACAAGACGCAGCGGAGTGTCTCGCGGGATACGGGACGTCACGGGAGCAGTCTTGCGGGTGAGCACCCGGAAACCCAAACGAGCATCCCCGAAGCGCGACAGATCGTGCCGGACTTTGTGGGATAGATGTGCCTTTTCTCAGACATAAGGATTGCGTGAGCGAGGCGTCAGAGGAGGGGGGTGAGGAAGCGCCGGAGGGCCTCCTCGTAGGTTGCCGGGTTGGCGTTCCACATGGCCGCGTGCGAGGCGCCGCTGACGGCGTGCAGGGTCACCAGGTCCGGGCGGTACCGTGCGAGTCGGCGGGACGGCCCCCACGGGGCGAGCGAGTCGTCGGGGCCGTGGAAGACGAGTGCCGGGACGTCCAGCCGCGAGGGGTGGGCGGCCTCGGCGATGCGCTCCGCGTGCAGGCCGGTACGGCCCTCGGCGGCACGGACGCCCAGCGGCAGCAACGCGCGGGGCGCGCCTCGCGCGGCGGCGACGGCACGGATCGTGGTCTGCCAGTCGAGCACCGGGGAGTCCAGGACCAGTCCCGACACCAGCGCGCGCAGTTGGGAGTGGCAGGCCGCCCGGAGCGCCATCGTCGCGCCTGTGGACCAGCCGAGCAGCACCAGCCGACGGGCGCCGTGCCGGACGGCGTAGCGCATGGCCGCGTCGAGGTCGCGCCACTCGGAGTCGCCGAGGTGGCCGATACGGTCCCATGAGCGCGGCGCTCCGTCGTCGTTGCGGTAGGAGAAGGCCAGCACGGGCAGCCGCAGGTCGGACAGGAACGTCATGAGGTTCATGCCGAGCTCGCGGGACGTGCCGAGGCCATGTGCGAGGACGACCCACGTGTCGCGGTCCCCGGGCACCAACCACGCCGGCAGCAAGCCGAGTTCGGCGGGGATCGCGGCGTCCTGGAACTGCAGGCCGAGGGCCGACCCGGGGGTGCCGATGTGCACCTGCGGGGTCAGCCGCAACTGGTCGCCCGCCGCTACGCCGCCGCGGTTGATGTGCAGCAGACGGCGGGTCACCGAGTCCGGGGCCGTCGAGAGCACCTCGCCGACGGTGGCGTGCGCCCCCGCGCCGATGAGGCCGTGCACACCGCGCCGGGCGGTGCCCAGCGTCCGGCTGAGAGTGATGTTCTCCGCGGTCACGGCGTGGACGGTGAGCGGGTCCGGGTCCACGCCATGGGCGGTCGGCCTCAGGGCAAGCTCGGAGACATGCCGCCCGGCCGCCACGGCGGCCGCCCCGGCACCGAACGCTGTCGTGGCGGCGAGTGCCGCCGCGGTGGTGAGGCGCATCGCTTCCAGTTTCCGCGCGCTCACCCCTGGCGGCCAGTGGGCGGGGCCGTCCGAGTCCGTTCAGGTCCGTCCCTGTTCCGCAGCCGTCCCGGCTCAGTCCCGCTCGTCCTCGTGGGCCTCGCGGGGCCTGGGGATGTCGGGGAGGGCCGTCCGGTGCTCGCTGTAGCCGTGAGGGCCGGACCCCGCGTGGCCGTCGCGCTCTTCCCCGCGGAGCTCGCGGGCCTCGTCGGCGCCCTGCTCCGAGTGCCCTTCGTCCTGCGGGAGCTCTCCCACCGCCTCGTTCGCGGACCGCCCGTACTGGCGCAGCTTCTCGGCGACCCTGGCGAGTTCGCGTTTGGACAGCAGCGAGGGCGAGAACCCGGCGACCGAGCGGGCGGCGAGCCAGACCTGGCACATCCACTCCAACTGGGCCGTACGGTCGTAGGCCTGCGCGAGATCATCGCCGTAGACGATGGTGCCGTGGTTGCGCAGCAGGCAGCCGGTGCGGTCGCGCAGCGCGCGCAGCACGTTGGCGGCCAGTTCCTCGCTGCCGTAGGTCGCGTAGTCGGCGACGCGTATCCGGCCGCCCAGCGCCGCGGCCATGTAGTGGATGGCGGGCAGTTCGTACAGGAGCGTGGAGACGGCGGTGGCGTGCACGGCGTGCGTGTGCACGACGGCGCCCGCGTCGGTGTGCCGGTAGATCGCCAGGTGCATCGCCAGCTCGCTCGTCGGGCGCAGCGTGCCGAGCACCTGCTCGCCGTCCAGGCCGACCCCGACCGTGTCGTCCGGGCCGAGGCGGTGGTAGGGCACCCCGCTGGGGGTGACGAGCACGAGGTCGTCGCCCAGCCGCACCGAGACATTGCCGGACGTACCGACCACGAGGCCGTCGTCCACGGAGCGGCGGGCCGTGTCCAGCAGTTCCGCCCAGGCCCGCGCCACCGTGTTCCGCACCGACATCCGTGCCACCTCCGAGCGTTGATCCTGACAGGTTGGCCGTTGCAGCCCGCTCTCGGGGCACAGTAACGTCCCGGCACACCTTCCGGACCGACCACGCACGGGAATTGCAGGAGCACCATGACCACCGTCAACGGCGGCATCTCCTTCTGGTACGCGACGTCAGGGATCCCCGTGCCGCGCGAGCCCCTGCCCGGCGACACCGCCGCCGACGTGTGCATCGTCGGTGGCGGTTACACCGGACTGTGGACCGCCTACTACCTGAAGAAGGCCGTGCCCTTCCTGCGGGTCGTCGTCCTGGAGCAGCGCTTCTGCGGCTACGGCGCCTCCGGCCGCAACGGCGGCTGGCTCTACAACGGCTTCGCCGGCCGCGACCGCTACGCCGCGCTGCACGGACGTGAGGCAGCCGTCGCCCTGCAGCGCGCGATGAACGCGACGGTGGACGAGGTGATCCGGGTCGCCGCCGAGGAGGGCATCGACGCGGACATCCACAAGGGCGGGGTGCTGGAGGTCGCGTACTCCCCCGCACAGTTGGCGCGGCTCAAGGCGTTCCACGAGACCGAGGTCGCCTTCGGCGAGAAGGACCGCCTGCTGCTGGGCGCGGCCGAGTCCGCCGCACGCGTCCGGGTCGCCGGGACGGCCGGCGGCACGTGGACGCCGCACGGAGCGCGCATCCACCCGGTGAAGCTGGTCCAGGGGCTGGCCCGGGCGGTGGAGGCGCTCGGCGTCGTCGTCCACGAGTCGACCCCGGTGACCGAGATCCGGCCGAAGCACGCGGTCACGCCGTTCGGGACGGTGCGCGCCCCCTACGTCCTGCGCTGCACGGAGGGCTTCACCGCCTCGCTCAAGGGCCAGAAGCGGTCGTGGCTGCCGATGAACTCCTCGATGATCGTGACGGAGCCGCTGCCCCGGGAGGTCTGGGACACCATCGGCTGGGAGGGCCGGGAGGCGCTCGGGGACATGGCGCACGCGTACATGTACGCGCAGCGCACCGCCGACGACCGGATCGCCGTCGGCGGCCGCGGGGTGCCGTACCGCTTCGGCTCGCGCACGGACAACGACGGCCGCACGCAGGCCGAGACGGTGGAGGCGCTGCGCGAGATCCTTGTGCGCTTCTTCCCCGCGACGGGGCGGGTGGCGATCGACCACGCCTGGTCCGGGGTGCTGGGAGTGCCGCGCGACTGGTGCGCGACCGTCGAGCTGGACCGTTCCACCGGCCTCGGCTGGGCCGGTGGCTACGTCGGCAGCGGCGTCGCGACGGCGAACCTCGCGGCGCGGACGCTGCGCGACCTCGTCCAGCTGGATTCCGGCCAGGCGCACGGAACGGAGCTGACGGCCCTGCCCTGGGTGCACCACCGCGTACGCCGCTGGGAGCCCGAGCCTTTCCGCTGGATCGGGGTGCACGGACTGTACGCGGCCTACCGCGCCGCCGACCGGCGGGAACAGGCAGGGCGCAGCGCACAGACCGACCCCGTCGCCCGCATCGCGGACCGCGTCTCGGGCCGCCACTGACAGGAGTACCGGGGCGGTTGGCCGGCGCCGACGCACCAGGCGCCGACGTGCCCGGTACCGGCGGGCGCGCGCCGTGCCGCACGTGCCGGTGCCCGGGACGCGGACGCACGGGGGCGAGGTGGCGGGGCCTGGGCCGGTTCGCGGTGGGCGGGCGGGTGCGTGGCGGGCGTCCAGGCTCCGGAAGGGGCCCGGTCGGCCGCGGGTCTCCGTCTCGTCGCCGTGGTGGAGTCAGCCACCACCCCTCCGCCGGGCGGTGAGCTCGCCTGCCCTGACCGGCGTCCGCGGTACGGCGGAAGAGGGCCCGATCCTGCGTGTCGTCGCATCCGGAAGGTGCGCCGACGGACCCCCGGGGGACCCGCCGTTCCCGCGCTGTGCCGCCCGTCGTGCGGCGGTGCGCCGGACCGGGTTCCCACGGGTGACCCGGGTCTCCTCCGGAGCGCCCTGAAGGGCCGACCGAAGCACATGAAAAGGAGCGAAAACCGGGCGAAGTACAGCGCGGGCCACGCCCTCCGCACACCCCGGCACCGCCGCGCCGCCCCTCGTTCACCTTCCGTTCATCCGAACTCCGTACGGTCGCCACGCCACTGTCCGATCGAACGAATGCCTGGGTCAATGGAACACATCACGCTCCTGATCGGAATCGTGATCATTACCGCACTCGTGTTCGACTTCACGAACGGTTTCCACGACACCGCCAATGCGATGGCGACCACCATCTCCACTGGCGCCCTGAAGCCCAAGACGGCGGTGGCCATGTCCGCCGTACTCAACCTCGTCGGTGCCTTTCTCTCCGTCGAGGTGGCCAAGACGATCTCCGGCGGCATCCTCGACGAGAGCACGGGCATCAAGCCCGAAGTGATCTTCGCAGGGCTCGTCGGCGCGATCGTCTGGAACCTGCTGACCTGGCTGGCGGGCCTCCCCTCCAGCTCCTCCCACGCTCTCTTCGGCGGCCTCATCGGCGCCTCCATCGCCTCGGCCGGATTCGACTCGGTCAACGGCGACGCGGTCGTCATGAAGGTCCTGATCCCGGCCGTCTGCGCCCCGGTGGTCGCCGGTGTCGCCTCGATGCTGGCGACCCGCCTGACCTACCGCCTCGGCCGCAACGCCGACCCGGCCGCCACGGCCAAGGGCTACCGGGCCGGACAGATCGCCTCGGCCGGCCTCGTCTCGCTCGCCCACGGCACCAACGACGCTCAGAAGACCATGGGTGTCATCACCCTCGCCCTGATCGCCGGCAACGTCGTCGCCCCCGACTCCGACCCGCCGCTGTGGGTCATCGTCTCGGCCGGCACGGCGATAGCACTCGGCACCTTCATCGGTGGCTGGCGGATCATCCGCACCATGGGCAAGGGCATCACCGACATCCAGCCGCCGCAGGGCTTCGCCGCCCAGACCGGTGCCGCGACCGTCATCCTGGCCTCCTCGCACCTCGGCTTCTCCCTCTCCACCACCCAGGTCTGCTCCGGCTCCGTCATGGGCGCGGGCCTCGGCCGCAAGGGCGGTGTCGTCCGCTGGAGCACGGCGGGCCGCATGTTCGCCGCGTGGGGGCTCACCCTGCCGGCCGCCGCTCTGGTCGGCGCGGGTGCCGCGCGCCTGGCCGATCAGGGCGACTGGGGCGTCACGATCGTCGCCGTCCTGGCGCTGGCCGCGTGCACCGCGATCTGGCTCGCCTCCCGCCGCAAGCCCGTCGACCACACCAACGTCAACGACGCCCACGACGAGGTCGAGGAGCCGGGCGTCATCACCACGGCGATCACCGCCGTGATCCCGCCGCCCGCGGGCCTGACCGCGACCGGCGCCGACACCGACCCCGCCCCGGCCTCCGCCTGACGGCGGCGCCGCACCGGCCCCGGAAGGAAGCACCATGCACATCGACTGGGCTGCCCTCGGCTCCGTCTTCGGCGTCAGCCTCGCCGTGACCGTCGGACTCGTCGGCCTGTTCACCCTCGGCATCCTCGGCCTGTCCAAGCAGGGCGGCGCCGGCAGCGGCGAGGCCGGAGCCCCTGCCGCGGGCGGCGGCACCGCTCTGGCCCGCGCCGGCGCCTACCTGTCCTTCGCGCTCTGCGCGGCGGCGGTGGCGTACGGGATCTATCTGATCGTCGCCTGAGGTCCCGGGGACCCCGTCGCCGGTGACGTCACCCCAGCTCCCGGCCTTCTGGCCATGAGCTGGGGTTTCCTCTTCTCCACAGGCTGTCGCGGTGAGTTGACGGGCCGAAGCGAGGCGTGGTGGTATCGGAGGCGCCAAACGGCGGCAGGAGAGGAAGTCCGGTGCGAATCCGGCGCGGTCCCGCCACTGTCACCGGGGAGCGGACCCCCGCCCATGGCCACGGCCCCGACAAGGGCTGGAAGGCCGGGGGTGCCGCCGATCCGGGAGCCAGGAGACTCTCGTCGCCGGTCACGTCGAACCAGGGCGCGGACCCTGAGTGAGGACTCCTGCGATGCGCGGCTCCGGCCGTTCACCTGACAGCGGCGCCGTGGCGCCGTGCGCCTTCGCCGCGGGCGCCGCCCTGGGCTGGCTCGCCGACCTCGCCCTCGCCGACCCGCGCCGCGGCCACCCCGTGGCGGTGTTCGGCAGCGCCGCCGCCGGGCTGGAGCGCATGCTGTGGCGCGACCACCGCGGCCGGGGCGCCCTGCACACCGCGCTGTGCGCCGGCGGCGCGGTGGCGGCGGCGGCAGCGCTGCAGCGCGCGGTACGCCGTTCCGGCGCCGCCTCCGTCGCCCTGACGACGGCGGCGACCTGGGCGGTGCTCGGCGGGACCTCCCTCGTCCGGGAGGCCCGCGCCATCGGTGCCGCCCTGTCCGCCGGCGACACGAAGGCGGCGCGCGAGCGGCTGCCCCGTCTGTGCGGCCGCGACCCGCTGGCGCTGGACGAGGCGCAGTTGGCGCGGGCGGTCGTGGAGTCCGTCGCGGAGAACACCTCGGACGCCGTCGTGGGCGCCCTGGTGTGGGGCGCGCTGGGCGGCGTCCCGGGGCTGGTGGGCTTCCGGGCGGTCAACACCCTCGACGCGATGGTGGGCCACAAGTCGCCGCGGCACCGGCGCTTCGGCTGGGCCGCGGCCCGGCTGGACGACGCGGCCGGCTACCCCGGGGCCCGGCTGACCGCCGCCCTCGCGGTACTCGCCGGGCCCGACCCCCGCGGGGCGTGGCGGACCTGGCGCAGGGACGGCGGCCGGCATCCCAGCCCCAACGCGGGGCCGGTCGAGGCCTCGTTCGCGGGGGCGTTGGGCGTACGCCTCGGGGGCACGCTCGCCTACGGCGGGCGGGTGGAGCACCGGCCCGTGCTCGGGGCGGGGAACCGCCCGGTCCAGGTTCGGGACATCGAACGGGCGGCCCGCCTGTCGCGGCGGGTCGGCGCGCTGGCGCTGGCCGTCACGGTGGGCGGCCGTCTGGCGTGGGGCGCGGTCGCCCGGAGTCGGAGGGGGCAGGTATGAGGGGCGGGGGCCTGCTGGTCGCCGGGACGACGTCGGACGCCGGCAAGAGCGTCGTCACTGCGGGGATCTGCCGGTGGCTGGTGCGGCAGGGCGTGTCCGTGGCGCCGTTCAAGGCGCAGAACATGTCGCTCAACTCGTACGTGACCCGCGAGGGCGCCGAGATCGGCCGGGCCCAGGCGATGCAGGCCCAGGCGGCGCGCGTGGAGCCCTCGGCCCTGATGAACCCGGTGCTGCTCAAGCCCGGCGGGGACCGGACGAGCCAGGTCGTCCTGCTGGGCCGCCCCGTGGGCGAGATGAGCGCGCGCGGCTACCACAACGGGAGCCGCGCGGAACTGCTGCGCACCGTCACGGACTGCCTGGAGGAGCTGCGCGGCCGGCACGACGCGGTGATCTGCGAGGGCGCCGGCAGTCCGGCCGAGATCAACCTGCGGCAGGGCGACATCGTCAACATGGGCCTGGCGCGGGCCGCCCGGCTCCCGGTGGTCGTGGTCGGCGACATCGACCGGGGCGGGGTCTTCGCCTCCTTCTTCGGGACGACGGCGCTGCTCGCGCCCGAGGACCAGGAGCTGGTCTGCGGCTACCTGGTCAACAAGTTCCGCGGCGACGTGTCCCTGCTGGAGCCGGGGCTCGAGATGCTGCGCGCGCTGACCGGGCGGCGCTTCTACGGGGTGCTGCCGTTCCGGCACGGCCTGGGCATCGACGAGGAGGACGGGCTGCGCATCTCGCTGCGCGGCGCCGTGCGCGAGTCGGACACGGCGCCGCCGCACGGCGAGGACGTCCTGCGGGTCGCCGTGGCGGCCGTCCCGCTGATGTCGAACTTCACCGACGTGGACGCGCTCGCCGCCGAGCCCGGTGTCCTCGTCCGCTTCGCCGACCGGCCGGAGGAGCTCGCCGACGCCGACCTCGTGGTGCTGCCCGGCACCCGGGGCACGGTCCGCGCATTGGAGTGGCTGCGGCAGCGCGGCCTGGCCGACGCGATCCTCCGCCGGGCCGCCAAGGGCCGCCCGGTGCTGGGCGTGTGCGGGGGCTTCCAAATGCTGGCCGAGACGATCGAGGACGACGTCGAGTCGCGGGCGGGCACGGTCCCCGGGCTCGGGCTGCTGCCGGTGCGGGTCCGCTTCGCCGCGGAGAAGACCCTGGCCCGACCTTCCGGAAAGGCGTACGGCGAACCCGTCGAGGGGTACGAGATCCACCACGGCGTCGCCGATGTGCGGGGCGGCGACGAGCCCTTCCTGGACGGCTGCCGCACCGGCGCGGTCTGGGGCACCCACTGGCACGGTTCCCTGGAGAGCGACGGCTTCCGCCGTGCCTTCCTGCGCCGGGTCGCGCAGGCCGCGGGACGGCGCTTCGTCCCCGCGCCCGACACCTCCTTCGGCGCGCTCCGCGAGGAGCAGCTGGACAGGCTGGGCGATCTGATCGAGGAGCACGCCGACACCGGCGCCCTGCTCCGCCTGATCGAGCAGGGCCCCCCTGCCGGGCTGCCCTTCGTCCCCCCGGGGGCACCGTGAGCACCCCACCGCCGCCCCGGAGCCGGGCCGTCCGTGAGCACCGCCGCAATGTCCGTTCGACCCAGGAGGCCGCGTGAGCACCCCTTACCCCTTCACCGCGATCGTCGGGATGGCGGACCTGCGGCTGGCGCTGCTGCTGAACGCGGTCAGCCCCGCGGTGGGCGGTGTGCTGGTGCGGGGTGAGAAGGGCACCGCCAAGTCCACCGCCGTGCGGGCGCTGTCGGCGCTGCTGCCGGCCGTCGAGGTCGTCCCCGGCTGCCGCTTCGGCTGCGACCCGGCGGCAGCGGACCCGGCGTGCCCGGACGGGCCGCACGGCCCTGACGCGGGCTCCGAGAGCCGGCCGGCGCGCATGGTGGAGTTGCCGGTCGGCGCGTCCGAGGACCGTCTCGTCGGCGCCTTGGACATCGAACGGGCCCTGGCGGAGGGCGTGAAGGCCTTCGAGCCGGGACTGCTGGCCGACGCGCACCGCGGTGTGCTCTACGTGGACGAGGTCAACCTCCTCCATGACCACCTGGTGGACCTGCTGCTGGACGCGGCGGCCATGGGCGCCTCCTACGTGGAGCGGGAGGGCGTGTCGGTGCGTCACGCCGCGCGCTTCCTGCTCGTCGGCACCATGAACCCCGAGGAGGGCGAGCTGCGGCCGCAGTTGCTGGACCGCTTCGGCCTCACGGTGGAGGTCGCGGCGTCGCGGGAGACCGACGAGCGGGTGGAGGTCGTCCGGCGGCGCCTCGCCTACGACGCGGACCCGGCCGGCTTCGCCGCCGCCTGGCAGGCGGAGGAGCGGGAGCTGCGGCAGCGCATCGCGACGGCGCGCGCGCTGCTCCCGTCGGTCTCGCTGGGCGACGGCGCGCTCCGCCAGATCGCGGCGACGTGCGCGGCCTTCGAGGTGGACGGGATGCGCGCGGACATCGTCATGGCGCGCACGGCGACCGCGCTCGCTGCCTGGGGCGGGAGGTCCGCGGTGACCGACGCGGACGTGCGCCGGGCGGCGCTGCTCGCGCTGCCGCACCGGCGCCGCCGCAATCCCTTCGACGCCCCGGGACTGGACGAGGACAAGCTCGACGAGACCCTGGAGCGCAACCGCGGCCGGGACGACGACCCGGACCCGGGCCCGGACGGCGGCGGGCCTGACGGCGGTGGTCCTGGCGGCGGTGGTCCTGACGGGGGCGGTGGCGGCGGCGCCCCGGACGCCTCCCCCGACACCTCACCGGACATCGCACGGCCCCGGGAGCCCGCGGATCCCGGACCCCAGGCGGAGGGCGCGGACGCCGCACCCGGCGCAGGGGACCGGGCCGCGGCGCCCGCGGCCGAGCCGTTCACGGCCCGCGCCCTGACCGTGCCCGGCCTCGGGGAGGGCGCGGCCGGCCGCCGCTCCCGGGCCCGCACCGCGCACGGCAGGACGACCGGCGCCCGGCGCCCCCGAGGCGCCCTGTCCAAGCTCCATCTGGCGGCCACCGTGCACGCCGCGGCCCCGCACCAGCGGGCGCGGGGGCGCGGCGGCCCGGGCCTGGTGATCCGCCGGGACGACCTGCGCGAGGCGGTCCGCGAGGGCCGCGAGGGCAACCTCGTGCTCTTCGTCGTCGACGCCTCGGGATCGATGGCCGCCCGGCAGCGAATGAGCGCGGTCAAGGGCGCGGTGCTGTCGCTGCTGCTCGACGCCTACCAGCGGCGCGACAAGGTCGGCCTGATCACCTTCCGCGGCGCGACGGCGGAGCTGGCCCTGCCGCCGACCTCGTCGGTCGACGCGGGCGCGGCGCGCCTGGAGAAGCTGCCGACCGGCGGCCGCACCCCGCTGGCCGCCGGGCTGCTGAAGGCGCACGAGGTGCTGCGCGTGGAGCGGCTGCGGGACGCCTCGCGCCGCCCGCTGCTGGTCGTGGTCACCGACGGACGGGCGACCGGCGGCCCCGAGCCGGTCCGCACGGCCGGGCGCGCGGCGCGGCTGCTGGCGGCCGAGGGCACCGCCGCGGTGGTCGTCGACTGCGAGTCGGGGCCGGTGCGGCTGGGGCTCGCGGGCGAGCTGGCGCGCGAACTGCACGGTGCCGCCGTGACATTGGAGGAGCTGCGCGCGGACAGCGTCGCGGCACTGGTACGGGATGTACGGAGGGCCGCGTAATGCCACAGGGACAGCCGAGCGTCGTGCCGCAGGACGGCCTCACCACCCGTCAGCGCCGCAACCGGCCGCTGGTGATGGTGCACACCGGCACCGGCAAGGGGAAGTCCACCGCCGCCTTCGGTCTGGCGCTGCGGGCCTGGAACCAGGGCTGGCCTGTCGGGGTGTTCCAGTTCGTCAAGTCCGCCAAGTGGAAGGTCGGGGAGGAACGGGCGCTGCGCGTGCTCGGTGACTCCGGCGAGGGCGGCACCGTCGCCTGGCACAAGATGGGCGAGGGCTGGTCCTGGGTGCAGCGGGACATCTCCGAGAGCGAGGAGGCCGCGCGCGAGGGCTGGGAGCAGGTCAAGCGGGACCTTGCCGCCGAGACCTACCGGCTGTACGTGTTGGACGAGTTCGCCTACCCGCTGCACTGGGGGTGGATCGACACCGGCGAGGTGGTCTCGGTGCTCCGCGACCGGCCCGGCACCCAGCACGTCGTCATCACCGGACGCAACGCGCCGGCTCCGCTGCTGGACTTCGCGGACCTGGTCACCGAGATGGGCAAGGTCAAGCACCCGATGGACGCCGGCCAGAAGGGCCAGAAGGGCATCGAGTGGTAGCCCGGCTCGTCGTCGCGGCCCCTGCCTCGGGGAGCGGCAAGACCACCGTCGCGACGGGGCTGATGGCGGCCTTCGCCGAGGCCGGCCTCGCGGTCTCCCCGCACAAGATGGGCCCCGACTACATCGACCCCGGCTACCACGCCCTGGCCACCGGCCGCCCGGGCCGCAACCTGGACGCGTACATGTGCGGTCCGGAGCGGATCGCACCGCTGTTCCTGCACGGCGCGCGGGGCGCGGACGTGGCTGTCGTGGAGGGCGTGATGGGGCTCTTCGACGGCGCCTCGGGGATGGGGGAACTGGCCTCCACCGCGCATGTGGCGAAGCTGCTGCGGGCGCCGGTGGTCCTGGTGGTGGACGCCTCGTCGCAGTCCCGTTCGGTGGCGGCGCTGGTGCACGGCTTCGCCTCGTGGGACCCGCAGGTGCGGGTCGCCGGCGTCATCCTCAACAAGGTCGGCTCCGACCGGCACGAGGAGCTGCTGCGCGACGCCCTGGACGGCGCGGGCGTGCCCGTGCTGGGGGCCCTGCGGCGCGACGCGGCGGTCGGCACCCCGTCCCGTCACCTGGGTCTGGTCCCGGTCGCGGAGCGGCACGCGGACGCCGTCGAGGCCGTGCGGACGCTGGCCGCCCGGGTCCGGGCAGGCTGCGACCTGGAGGCACTGCTGGCGCTGGCGCGCAGCGCTCCCCCGCTCGCGGACGGGCCCTGGGACCCGGAGGAGGCGGCGGCCGGGGCTGCGCCGCCGGGCGCCCGGCCGGTGGTCGCGGTGGCGGGCGGGGCGGCGTTCACCTTCTCCTACACCGAACACGTCGAACTCCTCTCCTCGGCGGGGGCGGAGGTCGTCACCTTCGACCCGCTGCACGACGAGCGGCTGCCGGACGGAGCGTCGGGACTGGTCATAGGCGGCGGCTTCCCCGAGATGTACGCCCCCGAGCTGTCCGCCAACGCGCCGCTGCGCGAGGCTGTCGCCGCCTTCGCCGGGCCGGTGACCGCGGAGTGCGCGGGGCTGCTCTACCTCGGGCGGGAACTGGACGGACGTCCCATGTGCGGGGTGCTGGACACCACGGCCCGCATGGCGGACCGGTTGACCCTGGGCTACCGCGAGGCGGTCGCGATCGCCGACAACGCGCTGGCGGCCGCCGGGACCCGGGTGCGCGGCCACGAGTTCCACCGCACCGTCGTGGAGCCCGCCGCCGGGGCCACGCCGGCCTGGGGCGTCATCCGGCCGGAGCGGCGGGTGGAGGGTTTCGTGCAGGACGGCGTCCACGCGTCGTACCTGCACGTCCACTGGGCGGCCGAACCCGCACTGGCGCGGCGGTTCGTCGCTTCCTGCGCGGCCGGCGCGGGCGCGGCCCCGTGAGGGTCGTCGTCGGCGTCGGGGCGGGCCGCGGTGTGGCGGCGGCCGATGTGCTCGCGCTCCTCGGGTCGGTGCTCGACGAGGCCGGGGTACCGCGGTCCTGCGTCACGGCGCTGGCGAGCGTGGACGCCAAGGCGGGTGAGCCCGGCCTCCTCGAGGCGGCGGCGCGGCTGGGCGTCCCCCTGGTGACGTTCGACGCGTCCGCGCTGGCCGCGGTCGACGTGCCGAGTCCCTCGTCTGCGTCGCTGGCCGCGGTCGGCACGCCCTCCGTGGCGGAGGCGGCGGCGCTGGCCGCGACGGACGGCGGCGAACTGCTGGTGCCGAAGCGGACGTCCGGGCCCGGGGATGGCGCGGCGCGGGCGACGGCGGCGGTGGCGCGGCACCGCACGCCCGAACCCGGCGTACGCGGCGCACACGGCATGGACGGCACGACGCAGGAGACGGCACCATGCTGAGACCCCCACTCCCGCCCCCGGACGCACTCGAGCGGCGCGTCGACGCCGCGCTGGGCGGCGGCCCCGGCACACCGGCCGACCGGGCGGCGACCATGGTGCTGCTGGTCGGCGCCGGCTCGCCCGAGGCCGCGGACAACGCCGAAGTGGCCCGTATCGCACGGCTGCTGTGGGAGGGCGGCGGCTACGCGGGCGTGGAGGCGGCCTTCCTGACGACGGCGGCGCCGGACGTGCCTGCGGGCCTGGAACGCTGCGCGCGGCTCGGCGGCCGCCGGATCGTCGTGCTCACCTGCTTCCCCGCGGACGCAGGGGCCGAGGAGCAGACCTCGCGGCTGGTGGAGGACTGGGCGGGCGCCCGTCTTGAGGTCGAGGTACGGCACGCGCCGCCCGCCGGCGGCGAGAATCACGGCAGGCCCGCAGGCCCGGTGCCGGCCGATCACGCCGACGACCACGACCTACGGCACCATGGCGACGCCGAGGTCCGGGACGGCGGCGTCGGCCTCACCGACCTGGCCGTCAACGTGCGTGCCGGCACGCCCCCGCCGTGGCTCAAGCGACGCCTCGCCGCCACCCTCGACGGACTGGCCGGTTACCCCGACGACCGCGCCGCACACCGAGCGGTCGCCGCCCGCCATGGCCGCCGGGTGGATGAGGTGCTGCTCACGGCGGGTGCCGCGGAGGCGTTCGTCCTGCTGGCCCGCACCACCCGGGCCCGGCACGCGGTCGTCGTGCACCCGCAGTTCACCGAGCCCGAGGCGGCACTGCGCGACGCCGGGCATCCTGTCCACCGCGTCCTGCTGCGAGCGGAGGACGGCTTCCGACTCGACCCGGCTGCGGTCCCCGACGACGCCGATCTGGTGGTCGTCGGCAATCCGACCAACCCCACCTCGGTACTGCATCCCGCGGCGGACCTCGCCCGCCTGGCCAGGCCGGGCCGCACCCTCGTCGTCGACGAGGCGTTCATGGACGCGGTCCCCGGTGAACCCGAGAGTCTCGCCGCCCGCCGCGACCTTCCCGGTCTGGTGGTGCTGCGCAGCCTCACCAAGACCTGGGGGCTGGCCGGCCTGCGCGTCGGCTATGTCCTCGGGGACCGCGAACGGGTGGCGGCGCTGCGCCGCGCACAGCCCCTGTGGGCGGTCTCGACGCCCGGCCTCGCCGCAGCCGAGGCCTGCTGCGCTCCCGCGGCCCTCGCGGAGGCGGCGGAGGCGGCCCGCCGTGTCGCCGCCCACCGCGACCACCTGCTGCGCCGGCTCGCCAAGTTCGACGGCATCGAGGTCGCGGGCCCCGCACAGGGTCCCTTCGTACTGCTGCGCCTCCCCGAGGCGGCCTGCGTCCGCGACCGCCTGCGGGACCTCGGTTTCGCCGTCCGTCGCGCCGACACCTTCCCCGGTCTGTCCCCCGACTGGCTCCGCCTCGCCGTCCGGGATCCCGCCACGACCGACCGCTTCGCGACCGCCCTGTCGAAGGCGCTGTCGTAGGCATTGTCGTAGGCATTGTCGTAGGCGCTGGTAAGCCCGGCCGGTCGAGGCCCGAGCACGCCGTCGTGCCGTCGGCGGCGTCGGTGGCATCGGTGCCCTCGCCGGTCGTCCTGGGCGCCGCCCGCTCTCGTGGGCCGGCTCCGCCAGGCGCGTCCTGACGACCGGTCAGCACGTGGAGGGCGACTCCGGACACTTGGCCGCCCTCCACGTCCCCCTGACCCCGCCGCCGGGGGTCGCCCGGATTCGTCAGTCCCGGGTGCTCTCGGCCGCCGCCTTGCGACGGGTCGCGCGGACCGCGAGGAAGCCCGCGGCGAGCAGCAGCACCGAACCGCCCGCGAGATACGGGGTCATGGAGCTGCTGCCGGTCTCGGCGAGGTCGCCTGCGGTCGCGGGCGCGGCCTGCGGGGACTGGTCGGCGCGCGCGGACTCCGACGGCGCGGGCGACTCCGAGGGCTCGGTGGACGGCGAGGGCTGCTCGGACCCGCCGCCCGTCTGCGGCTCCTGACCGCTGCCGCCGCTGCCGGATCCGCCACCGCTGCTGCCGCCGTTGTCGCCGCCACCATGGTCGCCACCGCCACCGCCGTGCCCGCCCCGGCGGGGCGTCTCGCAGGTGGCCTCGGCGAGGGTGACGGTGCCGCTCACCTCGGCGACGCCGAGCTTGAGCGGGTTCACCTCCACCGACAGTTCCAGTGCGGTGGCGGCGGCGCCGCGCGAGGTGACGGTCCTCTCGGCGAGTTCGAGGCGGACCTCGCCCACGCCGGGCACCTCCACCCGGGTCGGGCCGCCTGCCGAGACGTCGACGCGCTTGCCGAGGACGACGACGTGGCCGGGCAGTTCGACGTCGGCGACCGGCCTGCGGCCGGCCTCGCACGTGGCGCGCGCGGAGATCAGGTCGGCCTTGATGAGCCCGAGGAGCGGCAGTCCGGGCAGATTGACGCGCGCCTTGACGAGCTTGGCGAAGCCCTCCGCCTTGCGGCGGTCGGCGGTGGCCCGGGCGGTGGCGACCTCGGCGCGCAGGACGCTGAACGGCCTGCCATGGTCGACCCCGTCGAGGGTGGCGGTGAGCGCGGTCTCGTCGGCGCTCGCCGGTGCGTGCACCTCGTTGAGCGTCAGGGTCAGCGGCACGTCGACGGACTTGCGGAGCAGCGAGACATCCAGGTCGGTGCGCAGGACGACCGCACCGGCCTTGCCGGACGAGCTGTTGGTCCCCCCGGTCGCGGCGGCCGGGGACGCGGGCCCCAGCGCGAGGGCGCCAGCCGCCATCGCGACGGCGGCTCCCAGCGCGGCGGCGGGACGGCGCGCGGGCATGCTGAAGGGAGAGCTGGACAAGTGGAAAACCCCCAAAATGGTCATGGAGTCGCCACAGCGCCGCTGAAGGGGACAGCGCGCTCGCCGGGCGACCTCGACCCCGTAATGATTTACGTACGGAGAGTGAACCGGTGCCCGCCCGGGCCCGGTTCACTCCAAAGGGTGGTTTTCGCCTCCGTATTCGACACCTGAGGCACACGCGTTCCCGCGCGTCACACCTGCGCTCGTGCGTACTCGAGCAGCTTGGCGAAGTCGAGCGCGCCGGGATCCCCATGGGAGTTGTGGCAAAGCAGCCCCCGCGCCACATAGGTGCGCGCCGAGGTCGACAGCGAGGCGATCGGCTGTTCCCCCAGGGGCTCGACCGCGAGCACCTGCGCCTCTCCCGTGGCGTCGGCGACCGCGGCGCCCTCCCAGGCGCCCGCCGCACCGGCCCGCCCGTCGGCGAGGGCGACGATCCGGTGCTTGAACGGGGTGAGTTCGCGACTGGTCATCCACGCGTCGCCGTGCGGCAGACGCACCAGCCACGGGTGGTCGGCCGTCGCGACGACCTCGCCCAGCGCCGTGGTCACCCGGTACGCGTCCTTGCGCGCCGGGTCGTTGCGGGTCACCACCCCGCGGCGGAGCCGCCGTCGCCCCTGAACGCCGGAGGTCTCCTCCTCGTCGAAGCACGCGATCTCGTCGCCGACTGACAGGTCGCCGGCACGGGACCAGCTCAGGTCGGCGCGGAGCACCGGGGTGTCCGGGTGCACGCAGTTCTCCGGCACGTGCTGGTGGCCGCAGATCCCGCGGAAGGCGTTCCACTCCCGTCCGGTCATCCGCTGGCCGCCCGCCGTCCCGTACGAGCGGGGGTAGGGCGGCCAGAGCTTCGGCCCCTTGAGCGGCACGCCGTGCTGGGTGTGCATCCAGGCCAGGAACTCGGCGAGTTCACGCAGCGCCCACCGGGGGGCCTTGGGCCAGTAGATGTGCCGGTTGGCCGTACCCCAGTTCTCGTGCCGGACGGGGTCGCAGGTGCCCACCAGCTCCACCTGGCACACGTTGAGAGTGTTGGTCTCCACCCCGCCGGGACGGTTGACCAGGGCGCGCGAGGAGATGTCGATGTCGAAGTGCTGGTACCAGACCAGCTTCTCGTCCTCGAAATCCGGTTTCGCCGTGAGGTTGGGCGCGCTGCTCCCGCCCCCGTACGTCGGCACGCTGCGGCCCTCGGTCGTGTGCAGCACGATGGCGTTGACCTCCATCGCGGCACCGCCGTAGTCGTCCTGATACCAGTATCTGCGTGAGGCCCCCGGGTACTTCTGCGGTCCTTGCCTGGTCATGGTGCTCCCCGTCCCGTTGCGGTGTCGGAAGGTACGACAATCGCAGCACGACGGAACGGGACAGATCGACTGTTGCCCTAAAGGATCACCCGAATCGGCGATCCTGCATCATTCCGGGCGCATTGGTGGTGACGGTTCGTCGGGCGACCGGCCCGTGTCCGCCGGGTCACCCCACCACGCGGCCGCGCAGCACGATGCGCCGGGGCGCGGCCAGCACACGCACGTCGGCGCGCGGGTCCTGCGGGTAGACGACCAGGTCCGCGGAAGCCCCCTCGGTGAGGCCCTCGCGGCCGAGCCACTCGCGGGCGGACCAGGTGGCGGCGGAGAGCGCGTCGAGAGCGGGCAGGCCGGCCGTGACGAGCTCGGCGACCTCGCCGGCGACCAGTCCGTGCGCGAGGGAGCCGCCGGCGTCGGTGCCGGCGAAGATCCGGATGCCCGCTTCGTACGCGGCGCGGACGGTGTCGTAGCGGCGGGCGTGCAGCCGGCGCATGTGGTCGGACCAGCGCGGGAACTTGGCCCGGCCGCCGTCCGCGAGGTCCGGGAAGGTCGCGATGTTGACCAGGGTGGGGACGATGGCCACCTGGTGCTCGGCGAAGAGCGGGATGGTGTCCTCGGTGAGCCCGGTGGCGTGCTCGACGCAGTCGATCCCGGCCTCGACCAGGTCCCGCAGGGAGTCCTCGGCGAAGCAGTGGGCGGTGACGCGGGCGCCCTCGTCGTGGGCGGCGGCGATGGCGGCCTCGAGCGCTTCGCGCGGCCAGCAGGCCGTGAGGTCGCCGGCCTCGCGGTCGATCCAGTCGCCCACCAGCTTGACCCATCCGTCGCCGCGCCGGGCCTCCCGGCGGACATGGGCGACCAGGTCCTCGGGCTCGATCTCCCAGGCGTAGTCGCGGATGTAGCGGCGGGTGCGGGCGATGTGCCGGCCGGCCCTGATGATCCGCGGGAGGTCCTCGCGGTCGTCGATCCAGCGCGTGTCGGAGGGCGAGCCGGCGTCGCGGAGCAGCAGGGCCCCCGCGTCGCGGTCGGTGAGGGCCTGCTTCTCGGAGGTGCCCGGGTCGACCGGGCCGTGCTGGTCGAGGCCGACGTGGCAGTGGGCGTCGACCAGTCCGGGCAGGACCCAGCCCTCGACGGAGGTGAGGTCGCGCAGGCCGGCGGGGCGCTCGTAGGTGACCCGGCCGCCGACCACCCAGAGTTCGTCCCGCACGTCCTGGGGCCCGGCCAGGATGCGGCCCTTGACGTGCAGCGCTTGCGGAGCCTCGCGATCAGCCATGTCTGCACTCTACGAGCCTGGGGATACGCTCGGGCCGTACACCCCTCGACGAAGGAAGCAGCGCCACCGTGTCCCACCCCCTGCTCGACCTGCCCCCGCTGACCGCCGAGCGCTTCGCCTCGATCGAGCGCCGAGTCGCCGCGCTGCTGCGCACCGAGCACGACGTCGTGATCACGCAGGGCGAGGCCCTGCTGCCGCTGGAGGGCTGCATCCGCGGCGGCGCGCGGCCGGGTTCGACGGCACTGAACGTGGTGACCGGGCCGTACGGCCAGACGTTCGGCAACTGGCTGCGGGACGCGGGCGCCGCCGTGGTCGACCTGGAGGCGCCCTTCCACGCCGCCGCGACCGCACGGGACGTCGAGCGGGCGCTGGCCGACCACCCGGAGATCGACTTCGTGTCGCTGGTGCACGCGGAGGCGGCCACCGGCAACACCAACCCGGTGGCGGAGATCGGCGAGGTCGTCCGGGCGCACGGCGCGCTGTTCATGGTCGACGCGGTCGCGTCGGTGGCGGCCGAGCCGCTGCTGGTCGACGCGTGGGGCGTGGACCTGTGCGTGATCGGCGCCCAGAAGGCGATGGGCGGGCCCGCCGGGGTGTCGGCGGTGTCGGTGAGTGAGCGCGCGTGGCAGCGGCTGGCGGACAACCCGGCGGCGCCGCGCCGCTCGTACCTGTCGCTGCTGGACTGGAAGGAACGCTGGATCGACGCCGGGCGCAGGGCCCTGCCGCACGCGCCCGCGCAGCTGGAGATGCTGGCGCTCGAGGCGTGCCTGGAGCGGATCGAGGAGTCGGGGCTCGACGCGGTGGTCGCCCGGCACCGCGCCGCCGCGGCGGCGACCCGGGCCGGCGCCGCGGCGCTGGCCGGCGCCGTCGAGCCCTATGTGCACCGGGACGAGGACGCCGCGCCGGTCGCGACGACACTGCGCACCCTGGACGGCATCGCCGCCGACGCCCTGGTCGCCGACGCCCTGGCGCTGGAGCCGGGGCTTCCGCTGGTCGCCGGCGGCGGGGCCCTGGCCAAGGAGATGATCCGGGTCAACCACTACGGCCGGGACGCCGACCCGGCTGCGGTCGTCCGCACCCTGCGCGCCCTGGCCGGCGCCCTGGGGGCGGACCCCGACCCGGCCGTGGCGGCGGCCGAGGCCGCCTGGCAGGGCTGACTCCACCGCTCCGCCGCCCTGGACCGCCTGGCGGTCCAGGGCTGTCCGGACGGCTACCGCGATCGCGATGCCGCCGTCGCGCTCCTCCGCGCCGGGCGCCTGGAAGCGCCGGGCCCCGGACGGCCGGTGGCGGTCGCGCTCGGGACCGAGGGTGGGGAAGCCGCCGGGTGCCCAGCGCGAAGACCTGAGGAGAAGGCGGGGGCACGCGCCCCCGCCGCCCGGCGCGAACGCCCCGCGCGCGGCGACCGGCACGGGCGCCGACAGCACCCCGGCAGCGGCCGCCGTGACACGCCTGTCCGCGCGGCACGGCGGCCCAGCCGAGGTCAGCCCTCGCGGCGCCCGTCGACGCGGCGCGGCACCCCTGACGGGTTCCCGTCCCGCAGCTCCGCCGGCAGCAGCGCCTGCGGCGCGTCCTGGTACACGACGGGCCGCAGCCACCGCTCGATCGCCGTCCCGCCGACCGACGTGGACGTCGAGGTCGTCGCCGGGTACGGCCCGCCGTGGTGCATCGCCGGGGCCACCGCGACTCCCGTGGGCCAGCCGTTCACCACGACACGCCCCGCCAGCGGCGTGAGCCGGCGCAGCAGTTCCGCGCCGGAGCCCCCGGCCTCCGCGCCCCCGTCGCCGCCGGACGCCTCGGCCTCGCTCATGTGCGCCGTCGCCGTGAGGTTCCCGGGCAGCCGCCCGAGTACCGCCTCGGCCTCCTCCTCACTGCCGTAGCGCGCGACGACCGTGACCGGCCCGAAGTGCTCCTCCAGCAGCGCGTCGTACGCACCGCCGGCGGCGAGCCGGGCCGCGTCGACGGAGACGAAGCCGGCCCGCACGAGGCGCTCACCCCCGTCGCCGGGCTCGACCGGCGCCTCCACCCCAGCCAGCTCGGTCAGTTCGCGCACGCCCGCGATGAAGTTGTCCCGCATGCGGGCGTCGAGGAGTGTGCCGGGGGCGACGTCGCCCACCGCGGCCGCCAGGGACTTCAGGAGGCGGTCGCCCGCCTCCCCCGCCGGGGCCAGCACAAGGCCGGGCTTGACGCAGAACTGGCCGACGCCGAGCGTCATGGATGCGGCGAGCCCCGAGCCGATCTGCTCGGCGCGCTCCTCGGCCGCGGCCCGGGTGATGACGACCGGGTTGAGACTGCCGAGTTCGCCGTGGAACGGGATGGGCGCCGGTCGCGCCGCGGCGGCGTCGAAGAGGGCGCGCCCGCCCCGCACGGAACCGGTGAAGCCGGCGGCGGAGACCAGCGGGTGCTTGATGAGGTCGATGCCGGCCTGGAACCCGTGCACCACCGAGACGACGTCCGCGGGCAGCCCGACCGCGACGGCCGCGCGGCGCAGCGCGTCCGCGCACAGCTCGCTCGTCGCCGGGTGGTCGGGGTGGGCCTTGACGACGACGGGGCAGCCCGCGGCGAGCGCGCTGGCGGTGTCGCCACCCGGCACGGAGAAGGCGAGCGGGAAGTTGCTGGCGGCGTACACGGCCACGACCCCGAGCGGGATCTTGTAGCGCCGCAGGTCGGGCCGGGGCGGGACGAGGGCGGCGTCGGCGTGGTCGATGATGACGTCGAGGAAGGCGCCCTCCTCGACGATCTCGGCGAAGGCCCGCAACTGATAGGTGGTGCGGCCGAGTTCGCCGGTGAGGCGGGCCGGCCCGAGGGCGGTCTCCGCGTCGGCGGCCTCCAGGATGCGGGGGCCGGCCTCCTCGAGGAAGTCGGCGGCGGTGCGCAGCAGCCGGGCCCGCACCGCGCGGTCGGCCAGTGCCGGGGAGGCCGCGGCGGCGGCGCGCACCGCGGCGTCGACCTCCTCGGCGGTGGCTTCGACGGCGACCTGCTCCCGCTGCTTCCCTGTCCGGGGATCGACGCTCCACACTGGTACGGCCACCGCGGTACCTCCAGGCCTTCCGTTCGATATGCTGAACAGCATCCACAATTGTGAATGCGTTCGGGAGCCTACTTGTGCGGATCCCGGCCGAACAAGAGGGGTCCACTCCAGATGGCTGCAGGTGAGGGCGGGGCGCAGGTCAAATCCGCGGTGCGGACGGTGGAGTTGCTGGAGTACTTCGCCGGCCGGCCCGGCATGCACAGCCTGGCCGCGGTCCAGGAGGCCGTCGGCTACCCCAAGTCCAGCCTGTACATGCTGCTGCGCACGCTCGTGGACCTGGGCTGGATCGAGACCGACGCCACTGGCACGCGCTACGGCATCGGCGTGCGCGCGCTGCTGGTCGGCACCTCCTACATCGACGGCGACGAGGTGGTCGCCGCGGCCCGCCCGACCCTGGACCGGCTCTCGGACGACACCAGCGAGACCATCCACCTGGCCCGCCTCGACGGCACCAGCGTGGTGTACCTGGCGACCCGCCAGTCGTCGCATTACCTGCGGCCGTTCACCCGGGTCGGACGCCGGCTGCCGGCCCACTCCACCTCGCTCGGCAAGGCGCTGCTCGCCACGTACACCGACGAGCAGGTCCGGGGGCTGCTGGCGGAGACGCTGGAGCCGCTCACCGAGCACACCCACACCGACCGCGAGAAGCTGATCGCCGAGCTGCACCAGATCCGCGAGCAGGGCTACGCCGTGGACCGCGAGGAGAACACGCTCGGCCTGCGCTGCTTCGGCGTGGCCGTGCCCTACCGCACCCCCGCCCGTGACGCGATCAGCTGCTCGGTGCCGGTGGCCCGGCTGACCCCGGGCCACGAACAGCTGATCAAGGACGCCCTCTTCGACGCGCGCGACCGCCTCACGCTGGCGACGCGCTGCTTGTGACCTCCCCCGTCACGACTCCTCATGGAGCACGCGGAAAGGGCCCGCGGACGCACCGACCGGCCGACCACCCGCCCGCCGGTGAGCAGTTCGGCGCCCGGCACGTCCAGGGGCGCCTTCGCCTCGGCCTGCGGCAAGAGCGCTTCTCCGAGGACCCGAACGTCAGCGTGCCGCTCAGCGGCTGCGTCCACGCGCCGGCCGCGCTCGACACACCGCTGCTGCCGATGATCGCGGGCGACGATCCCGAGCGGGGCGGACCACCCGCTACAACACCGCCGGGCACGTCGCGAGGGTGCTGCCGGCGTCCAGCCGCTCGGGCAACCCGGTCGCCGGGCGACTGGAGGAGACGGGCGTCCCGTCCGTCGCCCGCGGGGAGCCGCTGGGGCAGGGCGCCCGGGTCGCCCGCATGGCGGCGGACGAAGGGGGCGGCGCGCACCGGATGGTGCGGCCGCCGCTCGCCCGCATCGCGGTCGACGAGCCGTCCGCAGTGATCCTCCCTACGGAGCTGCTACAGCGCACTTCTCCATGAACATCCCCTAGGATCATGGTAGTTGGGGCGTCGAAGCCGCCGCCCCCCGACTTGGAGGACCGGTGCGTCTCCCCCGCTCCCTTTCCGGCTGGACCATGGCCGTCTTCGGCCTGCTCGCCGCCGCGCTCGGCATCGTCGGGATCGTCTCGCCCGCCGTACAGCTGTCCCTGCTCGGCTTCCAGCAGCCGGACCAGCGCGCGGCCGGCGACTACACCCTGGTGTTCCTCACCGCTTCCTCGATGGCGGCGCTCAACATGGGCGTCTACTACGTCCTGGCGGCCCTCGCCGACTGGCGCGCCTTCTTCCGCTGGACGGTCCCGTTCCGGCTGCTGACCTGCACCGTCTTCACCGGCGCCGTGGTGTTCGGCCGGGCGCCGTCCGGCTTTCTCGGCGTCGGCGCGTGGGAGGGGGTGGGCGCGCTGGTGACGGGCGCGGCCCTCTGGCACGAGGGCCGCGCGGCCCGGGCGGCCGCCGAGGGCGCCCAGGCGGCGTGATCGGGCCGCGGGCGGCCCTCCCGGGCCTCGCACCCGTGCGCACCCCGAGGACGGGCGGCCTCGCGGTGGGACGCGAAGGGCCCGCGCCCGCCGGCGGTCACCTGCGCAGGGCGCACTCGGCTCGGTCCCAGAGGCGGTCCGCCGCGATCGGGTCCACGGCGTGGGGCGCGACGCCGCCGGGGTACTCCTCGTCGCCGCCGACGACGGGCGCCTCCTGGTTGTCCTCGAAGTAGCGCCCGGTCACCCCGTCCAGCAGCGGTGAGGCCGCGAGCAGCACCGATGTGGCGGCGCCCTGCTCGACGGTCTTGTGGTACGGCTGCGGCACGATCTCGCCGTGGTCGTCCGTCACCCCCATCGCCCGCATGGTGGCGGCGTCGATGTGGCGCTTGAGGTTGGTGCTGAGGATCCACCCGGGGTTGAGCGCGTTGGCGGTGATGCCGTCGGCGGCCCACCGGCGGGCGCCGACGGCGAACAGGACGTCGGCGGTCTTGGACTGCCCGTAGGCCGTCCACGGGTCGTAGGGGCGCCGCTCGAAGTGCGGGTCGCCGAAGTCGAAGGCGGCGTCCTTGTGCGCGCCGGAGCTGACGATCACCAGGCGTGCCGACCCCGCCGCCCGCAGTTCGGGGTGGAGCGCCGTGGCGAGGGCGAAGTGCCCGAGGTGGTTGACGGCCAGTTGCAGCTCCCATCCCTGCTCGGTGACCTGGCGGTCGGGGAGGGCCATGACCCCGGCGTTGGCCACGAGGATGTCGAGGGGGCCGCTCCATTCGCGCGCGAAGTGCGCGACGGAGGCGAGGTCGGCCAGGTCGAGGGGGCGTACGTCGACCCGGTCGGCGCCGGCGGCCGTGGCGGCGAGCCCGTGCAGTGCGGGCGCAGCGGCGGCGGGGTCGCGTGTGGCGACGGTGACGTGCGCGCCGGCCTCGGCCAGGGCCCGGACCGTCTCCAGTCCGATGCCGGACGCGCCGCCGGTCACGAGGGCACGCCGGCCGGTGAGGTCGACTCCCTCGACGACCTCCAAGGCCGTGGCGTGGAAGGAGAAAGGTGTCTGCAGAAGGTGGTGGTCGAGCACAGGAGACCTCGAAGGGAAGGGAAGAACAGGTACTCACGTCAGGCTAGGGACAGCAGCGCGCATCCTCCATAATGAAGAGTCCGGAAAACTTGATTCATCGTCCAGGGTCTTCGGGAGGCACGCATGGATCCGCTCGAGGACGTCCTGGCCCTGCTGGAGACCAGGGCCCACCTGTCGACGGGCCTCGTGGCGGGCGGCGAGTGGGCCGTGCGCTTCGGGGCGCCGACCGGGGTGAAGTTCAACGCGGTCCGGCGGGGCGGGTGCCTCCTGGAGGTCGAGGGGACTCCCCGTCCGGTGGAACTGGCCGCGGGCGACTGCTTCCTGCTCACGCAGGCCCGTCCGTTCGTGCTGCGCAGCGCCCCCGGCGTGGCGCCGGTCGACGCGGAACCGGTGTTCGCCGCGGCGGAGGGCGGCTTCGCCAAGGTCGGCCGGGGCGACGAGGTGCTGCTCGTCGGCGGCCGCTTCTCCTTCGGCGACCGCGCGCGGAGCCTTCTGCTGGACGCGTTGCCGCCGGTCATCCATGTGCCCGCGGCGACCGAGCACGCCGAGACCGTGCGCTGGGCACTGGAGCAGATCGGGCAGGAACTGCTGCGACGGCCCTTCGCCGCCACCTTGGTGGCGGAGCACCTGGCCGTCGTCATGCTGGTCCATGTGCTGCGTCTGCACCTGGCGGCCGAGCCGCAAGGCGCGGGCTGGCCGGCGGGCCTTGCCGACCCCGTGGTGGCACCCGCGCTGGCAGCGCTGCACAGCGCGCCGGCGCACCCCTGGACGGTCGCCGAACTCGCCGGGGCCAGCGGGGTGTCGCGCTCCACGCTCGCCGCGCGGTTCAAGCGGACCGTGGGCTGCCCGCCGCTGGACTACCTCAGGCGGTGGCGCATCGAGCTCGCCGCGCAGCGCCTGCGCACGGGTACCGAGACCCTGGCCGTCATCGCCCACGCGGTCGGCTACGGCTCGGAGAGCGCGCTCAGCACGGCCTTCAAGGAGGTGACGGGGAGCTCTCCGCGCGCGTATAGGGGCGGCGCCGCGGCCTGACGGGTGCCGGACGCGGTGCGGTGGCGCGGTCAGGGCCGCACGGGCTGGCGCAGTCCGCAGCACGCGAGCACGCGGTGCAGGCGTTCCTCGCCCGCCGCGGCAAGGGGCGGGAGCAGGAGTGTCGCAAGGCCCGCCTCCACCGCCGCGCCGTCGTGACCGGAGCGGTCCCCGACCATCAGCGCTTCATCGGGGCCCACCCCCAGTTCGCGCAACGCGAGCCGGAAGACGGCGGGGTCGGGCTTGCAGACGCCGTGCTCGAAGGACAGCACGAACCGGTCGACATGGCCGTCCAGGCCCGCCGCCGCGAACCAGGGGCGGATGTCGAAGTGGATGTCGCTGACCACGGCCACCAGCAGGCCGGCGGCTTTCAGCGTCGCGAGCGTCCGCTCCACGTCCGCGGCGAAGAGGGCCACGTCCGGGTGGGCCAGTTCGGCGTACAGGGCGTCGGCCAGCGCCTCATCGATGCCTGCGGCCGAGGTCCAGCGCCGGAAACCGGCACGATAGGACGCGACGGACACGTCCGCGCCGCTCATAGCCCGCGCGACCTCGGGTTCCCTGACGGCCGCGTCAAGAGCCGCGCTGAGCCGTCGTACCTCTGGCGGCGCGACCTCCCGGGCGAGACGCCGCAACGCGCCCTCGATCCACGGCCCGCCCTTGGGACCGGCGTGGTCAGGACCCCATCTGGGGACGATGAGCGTCCCCACCCAGTCCAGCAGGACGGCCCTGAAAGCGGGCATGTTCCCCCCCGGCGAACCAGTTGACGATGCCGGGCAGTCTGCCACGCCGCACCGCCGCGGTCGGCGCCGCCCTTCGTGCCCCGGCGCGAACACGCGGCACGCGGCGCCGGCCCGCCCGCGCGCAATGCGCACGCCTCACCCCGCCCCCGTCAGGAACGCCCGGACGGCCGCAAGGTCCTCCGCGGACGCAAGTCCCGCGTGGTAGAGGCGCAGCTCCGTCGCCCCCGCGGCCCGCGCCCGGGCCGCGTCCGCGGCGAGCGTGCCGGGGCTGCCGCCCATCCCGGCGACCACGGGGACGTTGGCCGCCAGCACCGTCCCGGGTCGCGCGTGCGGCACGCAGGCGGCGACCAGGTCCGCGCCTGGGAGCACGAGTCCGTCGGCGTGGCCGAGGACGTGCCCCGGGTCGACGCCGGCGTTGGCCCCGCAGCGGTGCGCGTGCGGGTCGGCGTGCAGCAGCACCTGGAACCCCGGTGCCGCGGCCGCCCGTACGGCCTCCACCGCGGCCCGCTGCACATCCCGCGCGACGGAACCCCGCCACGTCATGGTCAGCCGCGCGCGGTCCGCCCCGAGCAGCGCCTCGACGTCGGCCCATTCGTCGTCTCCCGGCGTCCACTCCCCAGCCCACACCGGCGCGAGGGCCCCGCGCACGGCCGCCCGCAGCTCGGCCGGGTCGGCGCCCAGCCCGCGGTAACCCGCCTCGCACGCGGGGCAGAAGCACAGGGACATCAGGTACTGCGCGGCCCCGGTCAGCGGCACCCCGCCCGTCTTGTCGTGGGCGTGCAGGTGCGGGAAGCCGTACCAGCCGCACGATTCCAGTTCCGTGCCGCCCGTCCCGGTCCCCGGCCGCACCGCGGCCTCCGCGGCCAGGTCGACGACGTAGTCGCGCACGTCCGGCTGCGCGATGCACGGCGCCCAGGGGTAGCGGTCGCCGTAGGCGTTGCGCACGCTCACCCGTGGGTGTTCGTCCCCGAGGCGGGAGTTGTGGGCCAGCACGACCCAGGAGTGCACGGCCAGTCCCGCCGCGCGCAGGGCGCGGGCGGCCTCGCCGTAAGCGTCCTCGGCGCCCGCCCAGTCCTGGGTGTACGGGCGCAGGGCGCGTCCTGCCCAGCGGCGCTCGTCGGGCGGGTAGAGCACGGCCGCGTGGCGGGCCGTGACGACCCGGTGCCCGGGGTGGCGGGGGGTCAGCGCCCGCGTGGAGTGGTAGGCGGAGGCAAGGCTGACCTGGTGGACTCCGAGGCTCGCTATGCGCTCCGCCGCCCGCGGGTCGCCGACGACGTCCCAGGGGTAGACGAAGGTGGAGGCTCTCAAGGCGGCTCCTGGGTGTGTGGGTTGACGCGGGCACCACCGTACGGCGGTGCCGGTCTCAGTCCTCACCGACCAGGGCGAGGCCGCGGTCGATGAGCTCGGCGAGTTCCTTGATGTGCGCGGGGGAGGGCTCGGACAGCGGCGGGCGCACCTCTCCGACGTCGAGCCCGCGCAGCCGGACCCCGGCCTTGACCAGGGAGACGGCGTAACCGCGGCCCTGCCGGCGCAGTTCCACCAAGGGCCGGTAGAAGCCGTCGAGAAGGGCGTTGACGACGGCGTCGTCGCCGCCGGTCAGGGCGCGGTGGAAGGCGAGGGCGATCTCGGGCGCGAAGCAGAAGACGGCGGAGGAGTACAGGTGGACCCCGATGCCGCGGTAGGCGAGGCCGGTGAGCTCGGCGGTCGGGAGGCCGTTGAAGTAGCGGAAGTCGCGGTCGGGGACGGTGCTGCGGACGGCGCTGATTATGCGCTGCATCAGGTCGAGGTCGCCGACGCCGTCCTTGAGGCCGATGACGCGCGGGACGCGGGCGAGCCGGGCGACGGTCTCGGGGGTGAGGACGGCGTTGTCGCGCTGGTAGACGATGACGTCGAGCGAGGTGCCCTCGACGAGCGCCGCGTAGTGCCGCAGCAGTCCCGCCTGGTCGGCGACGACGAGGTAGGGGGGCATGGCGAGCAGCCCGTCGGCGCCCGCCTCCTCGGCGAGGCGCGCGAAGCGCAGAGCCAGTGCGGTGCCGTATCCGGCGCCGGCGACGACCGGGACCCGGCCCGCGGTCTCCTCGACGGCGGCGGCGACGCAGGCGCGGTACTCCTCGGGCGTCAGCGCGTGGAACTCGCCGGTGCCGCAGCAGGCGAAGACCGCCCCGGCTCCTGCCTCGACACCGCGGCGCACGTGTGTGCGGAACACGTCCAGGTCGAGGGAACCGTCCGGGCCGAAGGGCGTCACGGGGAAGAACAGCAGGCCGTCGAGGCGCGCGGAGAGTGAGGCCGCATCGGTCATCGGGTTCTCCCTGGAGACGGGCGCCTGTGCGCTCTTCTGATCGATGTCTATATGCATGAACGCGCTCACGCTAAGGCAGCGCATTAGGCACGGTCAAGGAAGACACCGCAAGGGGAGGGAGCTTGACGCTTCCGCAGGCACTCCCTAGCGTGTCTATGAATATGAATGATGTCCATGCACATGGACGTCTCTTCCGAGGAGGCCAGCGCATGCCCGCTCCCCGCACCGTCCTGCTCACCGGCGCCGCGGGCGGCGTGGGCACGCTGATGCGCGAGCTGCTGCCGGCGTACGGCTACGAGCTGCGCCTCCTCGACATGCTCCCCGTCGAGGGCGCTCCCGACGCGGTCACCGCGGACCTGGCGGACCGCGCCGCCCTGCGCGAGGCCGTGCGCGGTGTCGAAGCGATCATCCACCTCGCCGGCATCTCCGTGGAAGCCTCCTTCGAGAAGATCCTGCGCGCCAACATCGAGGGCTCTTACCACCTCTATGAGGCCGCCCGCGAGGAGGGCGTGCCGAGGATCGTCCTCGCCTCCAGCAACCACGCGGTCGGCTTCACCCCGCGTCCGGTCGGCGGCGACCCGCTCATCCCGATCGACACCCCGCGTCGCCCCGACACCTTCTACGGCCTGTCCAAGGGCTTCGGTGAGGACCTCGCCCAGCTCTACTGGGACCTGCACGGCCTGGAGACGGTGTCGATCCGCATCGGCTCCTGCTTCCCCGAGCCCACGTCGGTGCGCATGCTCTCCCTCTGGCTGAGCCCCGGGGACTGCGCGCGCCTGCTGCACGCGGCCCTCACCGCCGAGGGCGTCGGGCACACCGTGGTCTACGGCAGCTCCGCCAACACGCGGCTGTGGTGGGACCTGTCCTCCGCGCGGGCGCTGGGCTACGAGCCGCAGGACGATTCCGAGCCCTTCGCGGCCGGGCTCGTCGCCGAGCAGGGCGAACTCGACCCGGCGAACCCCGACCACGTCCACCTCGGCGGGCACTTCACCACGCACCCGCCCATCTGGCCCCACTGACCCCGCTCCCGCTCCCGGCCCGCAGCCGGCGCTCACGGGCCGGGTCACCGCGGTCCGCGCCGCCGCCGTCCGCGGGGGCCGGCACAGGTGCCACGCGGCACGGGAAAAGCGCGTTCGGTAATGGAACCGTAAACCCGGAACGCTCGTTAAGCCGAACATGACCGCAATGACACCAGGCTCGAACATCCCGCTCCCCGCGGCGCGCGTGGCCGTGGAGGTATCCGCGCCCGTGCGGCTGGATGTGTCGGGCCTCCTGATCGCCGCCGACGGCAAGGTGCGCTCCGACGACGACTTCGTCTTCTACAACCAGCCTGCGGGGCCGGGTGTGACCTACCGGTCCGGTGGCGGCGCCGCCCCCGACGCGATCACGGTCGACACGGCGGCCGTGCCCTCCGACATCGAGAAGATCGTCGTGACGGCCAGTCCCGACGCGCCCGGGGCCACCTTCGCCGGCACCGAGCCCACGGCGACCGTGCGGGACGCGGACAGCGGCGCCGTTCTCGCGACGTTCACCCCGCCCGCGCTGAGCAGCGAGACCGCGCTCGTCGTCGTCGAGATCTACCGCCGCGCGGGCGCCTGGAAGGCCCGCGCGGTCGGTCAGGGGTACGCGAACGGGCTGGCGGGCATCGCCACCGACTTCGGCGTCTCCGTCGACGAGCCCGCGGCCGCCGCGCCGCAGGTGCCGCCCATGGCACCGCCCATGGCATCCCCGCCGCCCGCCGCCATGACACCGCCTCCCGCTCCCCCGGCACCCCCGGCGCCCCCGGCCGCGCCTGCCCCGCCGGCCGGCACGGGCAAGATCAACCTGGACAAGGGCCGGGTCAATCTGCAGAAGAACCAGACGGTCTCCCTGGTCAAGGGCGGCAAGCCGCTGATGGCCTCGGTCCGCATGGGCCTCGGCTGGGAGCCCGCCTACCGCGGCAAGGACATCGACCTGGACGCCTCGGTCATCGCGTACGGGCCGCAGCGCAACCACATCGAGTCCTGCTACTTCGGCCGGCTCACGATCCTGAACGGCGCGATCCAGCACTCCGGCGACAACCTCACCGGCGAGGGCGCGGGCGACGACGAGGTCATCACCGTCCACCTCGGCGGGCTGCCGCCCGAGGTCACCGGCCTGGTCTTCACGGTGAACTCCTTCTCCGGCCAGAAGTTCAACCAGGTCGCCAAGGCCTACTGCAGGCTGATGGACGGCACGACGGGCGAGGAACTGGTGCGCTTCGACCTCACCGGCGCCGAACCCCGCACGGGCGTGATGATGGCGAAGTTCATCCGCCAGTTCTCCGGCGAGTGGGAGATGACGGCGATGGGCGACTTCGTCGACTCACGGACCGTCAAGGGCATGGTCAAGCCCGCCGCGCAGGCGCTCTGAGCGACACGACCGCGCCCGGTGGCCCGTGCGCAAGGCGCGGGAGGGGCCACCGGGCGCGGTCCGGGTGGTCGGGGCTCAGCAGGCTCCGCCGCGGCCCTGGCGGCGCCACGGGCCGGTGATGGCCAGCATGATGCCGGGCTCCTGGATGTTGGCGAACAGCGTCCTGCCGTCGGGCGAGAAGGTCACCCCGGTGAACTCGCTGTACTCCGGCTCCTCCTCGGTGCCGATGTTCAGCTCGTTGCGGGCGATCGGGTAGGTGCGGCCGTCGCCGAGCGCGCCGAACAGGTGCTGCACGCCCTCGCCGTCCTCGGCGATGACCAGGCCGCCGTAGGGCGAGACGGTGATGTTGTCCGGGCCGTCGAAGGCCCCGTCGGCCGACGGGTCGGGGTTGACGCCCAGGAGGACCTTGAGGGTCAGGGTGCGGCGCTTGGGCTCGTAGAACCACACGGCGCCGTCGTGCGCGGCGCCAGGGCTCTCCTCGCGGGCGTAGGAGGAGACGACGTACACCCCGCCGTCGCCCCACCACATGCCCTCCAGCTTGCGGGCCCGGGTCACCTCGCCGTCCGCGAACTGCTTGCGCACGGAGGTCGTCCTGGCGTCGCGGTCCGGGACGTCCACCCAGTCCACGCCGTAGACGGTGCCGATCGTGGTGGCGCGGGACAGGTCGTCCACGAACCTGCCGCCCGAGTCGAAGCACTTGAAGGCCTGCAGCACACCCGCGTCGTCGGGCAGGGCGCGCAGCTTGCCCCGGCCGTGGTGGAATCCGGCCGGCGGGGTCCAGCGGAAGAACAGGCCGTTGGGGTTGGAGGCGTCCTCGGTGAGGTAGAGCTGGCCGCGCTTGGGGTCGACGACGACGGCCTCGTGCGCGTAGCGGCCCAGGGCCTTGATCGGCTTGGGGTCGCGGTTGGCCCTGCGGTCGTAGGGGTCGACCTCGAAGACGTAGCCGTGGTCCTTCAGGAAGCCGTTCTTGCCGGCCTTGTCCTCGGTCTCCTCACAGGTCAGCCAGGTACCCCAAGGGGTGCTGCCGCCGGCGCAGTTGGTGGCGGTGCCGGCCACGCCGACCCACTCCGCGACGTGCCCGCCGTGCTCGGCGACCTCGACGACGGTCACACCGCCGGCCGCGCCGGAGTCGTAGACCAGGCCCTCGGTCAGCGGGACCGGGTACGGCCAGTCGGCGCGCGCGCCGGCCAGCTCGTGGTTGTTGGCGATCAGCGTGGCCCCGCGCAGGCCCTCGAAGGTGGCGGTGCCGTCGTGGTTGGAGGGGGTCCACTCGCCGGACTCCAGCCTGGTGACGCCGGTCCGGGTGATGACGCGGTACGAGAAGCCCTTGGGCAGGGCCAGAATGCCCTTGGGGTCCGGGACCAGCTCGCCGTAGCCCAGCCCGCCGTGGTGCCGCGACGCGCCCGCCTGCTCGGCGGTCGCCGGGGCCTCGGCGGCGAGGGCCCCGGGTGCGGTGGCGAGGACGTCGACGGTTCCGGCCAGTGCGACACCGGCACCGGTGATCGCCGTGCGCTTGGCGAAGTCTCTGCGGCTGAGAGGCATCGTTGTCTCCTGAGGGCAGGGGTGACTGCTCTTTCGCGGTCACGCTCCCGCCCCAGGGCGAACAGGAGTTGAATGGGACGGGACGATCGGCCGCCCATTCCTTGAGGCGTTCGCGCCCGCGCCGCCTCCGTCCGCGCCGCCTCCCGTCGCGCCCGTCCCGCCGCCCCGTCGGCGGTTCAGGACGAGGACGCCGCGGGCCCCGCCGAACGGGCCTTGAAGGCGGCCTTGCGCGCCTCCTTGGCCAGCCGCTTGTCGGGGTGGATGCGGCCCATGGCCTCCAGGACGTCGGCGGTCGCCGGGTGGTCCACCCTCCAGGCGGTGGCGAAGAACCCGTCATGCCGGGCGACGAGGTCGGTGACCAGCTCACGCAGCAGCTCGGGGTCGTCATCGGCGTCCAGCTGGGCGGCGATGGTGTCCACGGTGAGCCAGAAGATCATTTCCTCGTCGGGGGCCGGGACGTCGGCCGCCTCGCGTTCGGTCAGCCAGACCCGTGCCAGTCCGCCGAGTTGACGATCCGTCAGGACCTCGCGCAGGGCCGGTTCCGCCTCGTCGCCGAGCAGGCTCAGCGCCTGCTGGGCCACCAGCCTGCGGCCGGGTGCGCTGCGGTCCTCGCCGCGCGCCGCCTCCAGCAGCTCGCGCGCCGCGTCGTACGGCTTGCGGTTGCCGAGCCAGACGTCGGCCTCCCGGCGGGCGATCGGGTACGGGTAACGGAACAGTGCCTCCAGGAGGACGGCTGCGGGCTCCCCGGCGAGATCGCCGACGACCGGGGCGTCCATACCGGCGTCCACCATCCGGGATCGCACGCCGTACACGCCGAGCGGGGTCAGCCGCACCATGCCGTAGCGGGAGACCTCCTCGAGCCCGGGCTCCTCCCCGAAGTCCGCCGCGCCCTCGGCAGGGCCCGCCTCCTCCGACTCGACCTCCTCGATCAGGGCGTCGTCCAGGGGCTGGTACTCCAGCAGCCCGGTGGCCGTGAGCAGCCGGAAGTGCTCGTCGAGGCGCATCATCGCCTCGGTGACGTCCTCCAGCAGGGCGTCGTTCGGCTCCTCCACGTCCTCGGGGATGACGAGGGACGCGGCCAGGACCGGCAGCGGCACGGCGTCCCCGGTGTCGCCGCCGGAGTCCTCCACGGCGGTGAAGAGGTAGAGGTTGGCGAGCGCGCCGTCGAGGAACCCGGCCTCCTCCTCCAGGTCCCAGTCCAGGGTGTCCAGGTCCAGCTCGCCGTCCGGGCCCAGCTCCTCCACCAGGCCGTCGAGGTCGGGGGTCGCGGCCTCGGCCAGCGCCGTGTCCAGTGCGGCCAGCCACACCTCCAGCACCTCGCGCGACCCGCCCGCGTCCAGTCGCCGCAGCGCCTCGCCGGGCACGGCGCGTCCCGCCGGCTCGTCCAGGGCCACGGTCCCGGGGTCGCCCCCGTCGCTGTCGTCCTCGTCCGGGGCGTCCTCGTCCGGGGCGTCCTCGATGTCGAGGTCGACGAGTCCGGCGTCGACGGCCACACCCCAGGCCTGAGCCGCGTCCGCCGGACCGTCCGGCTGCCCCTCCAGGCCCAGCTCACGGACGGCGCGGAGCACGTCCTCCTCGGTCAGCTCCCCCATCGCGTCCACAGTGACGTGCGGCGCGCACCAGCGCGCCAGACGTACCGCGCGGTCGAGGAGCGGTACGGCGAGTGCGAACCGCGCCAGCTCCTCCTCGGGCAGCAGCCTCACGGGCGGCAGGTCGAGGCGGTCAGCGGCCATGGCGGGGTCTCCAATACAGCGGTGTCGGGGCGCTTGAACGCGCAGCACCAGCCTAGACGTGTGAGCGCCCGGCGGGCGCGCTTCTCCTTTCCGTCACCCGCCGTTACCGCGACGGTCGCGTGATCCGCCCGCGTCGCCGCCTCGGACGGGCCCGGGACATCCGTGACCACCGGTGGGGCGGAAGTGACGTGTCGGACGGGCGACCGCCCCGGGACCACCAGGCTCCACGCGCCCGGGCTCCTCGCGCCGACGGGCGCGCGGTGTCCCGGGCCGCGCGGTCCGCCGCGACGGCGCGGCGCTGCCCGGCGAGGCGGTCCAGGGGCCACCGCGGGGTGCGGCCGCGGAGGCTCACCGCCGGCGCCGGCAGCGCAGGTCCGTACGACCCCACCGTCCCGGGGCGGCGACGAACGGCGCCTGACGGGTCACACGGGAGCGGTGCCTGAACTGGTTCCCCCCAGGGGCCGGTATGACGATCCGACAACCTCCCTAGGATGTGCGGGTGACGACGGACACCGCTACGCCGGACCACACCGACGACGCCGGCGCCCCCCGGGAGGCGACCGCCGCCGACTGGCCGCTGCGACTGCGCCGGTTCGGCCACCGCCCGCGCCCCCGCACCGACGCCCGCGAGCGGCTGGTCCCGCCCTTTCCCGAACCGGGCACCCGCGCCTGGCAGGCCCTGGGTCTCGGGCCGGCACGGGCGTACCGCGCCGCACGGGCCATGGGCTGGCTCGGTCCCGTCCTGGTCGCCGTCTTCGCCGGCGTGCTGCGCTTCGTGAGCCTCGGCAGCCCGCACGCCATCGTGTTCGACGAGACCTTCTACGCCAAGGACGCCTGGTCCCTGCTCCAGCTCGGCTACGAGGGCGGCTGGGGGGACCGCAAGGTCTCGGACCCGCAGATCCTGGGAGACCCCCAGACCATCCCCCTCGACGCGACCGGCCAGTTCATGGCCCACCCGCCGATGGGCAAGTGGGTCATCGCGCTCGGCGAGTGGATGTTCGGCCTGAACCCGCTCGGCTGGCGCTTCATGGCGGCGGTGCTCGGCACGCTGTCGGTGCTGATGCTGTGCCGCATAGGCCGCCGCCTGTTCCGCTCCACGGCGCTGGGCTGCCTGGCCGGCGGGCTGATGGCGGTCGACGGGCTGCACTTCGTGCTGAGCCGTGTCGCCCTGCTCGACGTGGTCGTCATGTTCTTCGTCCTCGCGGCGTTCGGCTGCCTGCTGATCGACCGCGACCACGCGCGGGCCCGGCTCGCCGCGGCCCTCCCCCGAGACGGCGACGGCATCGCCGGCCCTGACCGGGACACCGGTGCCCGCGCGGGCACCGGACCGCGGCCCTGGCGGCTCGCGGCAGGCGCGCTGCTGGGCCTCGCCTCCGCCGTCAAGTGGAACGGCCTGTACTTCCTGGCGTTCTTCCTGCTGCTGACCGTGCTCTGGGACGTCGGCGCCCGGCGCCTGGCCGGGGCTCGCCGCCCCTACCGAGCGGTGCTCCGCCGCGACCTCCCCTGGTCGTTGCTGTCCGTCGTCCCGGTCGCGCTGGCGAGCTACCTGGTGACCTGGACCGGCTGGTTCCTCAGCGACGACGGCTACGGCCGGCACTGGGCGGACGGCCGCGGAGGCATGTGGTCGTGGATCCCCGCGCCGCTGCGCAGCTTCTGGCACTACGAGTACGCGGTCTACCAGTTCAACGTCGGCCTGGACGACCCGCACCCCTACGAGTCCAACCCGTGGAGCTGGCTCGTCCTGGGCCGGCCCGTGTCCTTCTTCTACGAGTCCCCCAAGCTGGGACAGGACGGCTGCGGCGTCGCCGACTGCTCACGGGAGATCCTCGCGCTCGGCACGCCCCTGCTGTGGTGGGCTGCGTGCTTCGCCCTCGCCTACCTGCTGTACCGCTGGGCGCTGCGCCGCGACTGGCGCGCCGGCGCCGTCCTGTGCGCGGTCGCCGCGGGCTACCTGCCGTGGTTCCACTACCAGGACCGCACCATCTTCTCCTTCTACGCCGTGGTCTTCCTGCCCTACCTCTGCCTCGCCCTCGCCATGATGCTGGGCGCACTGCTGGGCCGGGCCGGGGCGACCGAACGCCGCCGCGCCTTCGGCGCGGTGGCCGCGGGCGTGCTCGTCCTGCTGATCGTCTGGAACTTCATCTACTTCTTCCCGATCTACACCGGGCAGACGATCCCCTACAACGACTGGCACGCCCGGATGTGGCTGAGCACCTGGGTGTGAGCAGGACCGCCGCAAGCGTTCCCCGAGCGCGCCGCGGACCGCGGTCCGGCCGTGTGCGGATCGCACGGCCGTGCCCGGCGCGCCAGTCCCGCCCCGGCTCACCCGGGCCGCATACGCTGCGAAGACGTCCTGGCGTCCTCGGTGACGCGTGGCAGCAGGACACCGCCGGACGCGGGAAGGGTGTGGCATGGCAGCCCCAGACGTGCACCTTCGGGAGATCACCGACGCCGACCGGGAGGCCGTCCGCGCCCTGCGGGTCCGACGTGACCAGAAGCAGTTCGTCGCGTCCGTGTCCCTGTCGCTCAAGCAGGCCGCGAAGATGCCGGACGCCCACCCCTGGTACCGCGCCGTGTACCGCGGCGACGAGCCGGTCGGCTTTGTCATGCTCTCCTGGAGACCGCCGTCCGGCCCCTACCAGGACCGGCACTTCATCTGGCGACTTCTGGTCGACAAGCGGTACCAGGGGCGCGGCATCGGTCGTGAGGTGCTGACGCAGATCGCCGACCTGGTCCGTGCGGACGGCGGAACCGAACTGCTGACCAGCTACGAACCCGGGGACGGCGAGCCGTGGCCCTTCTACCGGAAGTTCGGCTTCGAGCCCACCGGGGACGTCGACGACGGCGAGATCGTGCTGCGGCTCCAACTCCCTCCCGGCCGCTCCGCGACGTGACCGGCGCCGGATGCGGCGGACCTCCTTCGGCGGGCCGGCGGCCGCTGGGCAGCGGTTCCGGGCCTGGGAACGACGCCCGCGTTCTGATCGCTGCCACCTCTCGCGCCTCCCCCCGCACACGACCGAAGAGCGGACCCCCCGGCCGCGGATTCCGCAGCGCTCCGGATTCCACAACGATCCCCGCCCGTGCCGGCCCTCAAGGACGTCGACGCACGAGGGCTGTTTCATGCGAATTCCGCGCGGCATCGGCCACCACCCGGGGAGGGGAGAAGAATCGTGCACCGCCCTCACGGAGATCCCACCAGCTCGCGACTCCTCTTTTCTCATTTTCTCGCGGCCGCTCCATGACGCGATCCGCAGGCACCGGCCTCCCCGGAGCGGACGATGGAAAAATGCGAATTCGCCAGAATCGGAGCAGACGGGAGGGAGCCGCCCGGCCACGGCCGGGCAGCCCCTCACCGAGATCTCCAGGGGTCTTCCCTCGTGCGGCGCCGCGTGGTTACGGCACAAGAACCACGGAATTGATGGGCGTCATGTCGTACGGGTCGTATTCGCCCGTACCACGGACGACGCTGCTGCAGTTGGTGCCGTTGTACCCCAGGCAGACCTGGAAGCCCGCGCCGCCGGTCTGGCTGTTGACCAGTACGCGGTATCCGAGGACGTTCGACAGGTTGTGGTAGCCGTAGCTGTAGAAGATGTTCCTGCTCAGGATGCTGCCGTTCGTCTCACGGATGCACACCGCTCCCGACGGGCACGGCGTCGCCGCGCTGGCGCCGGGCGCCATGGCGAGCCCACCCCCGACGGCCATGGTCAGTGCCGCGGCGATCGTCACGATCTTGCGCATAGCGCCATCCCCCTTGCGTCCTGACACCCCGATCCGAGGCACATCACAAGAGTGCAAGCAATGCCCCTCTGTCACCAGCGGCACTTCCGGCCATTCCTCCATCGCGCGGACGCATGGCCGTCGCGAGGTCGGGACGTCCGTTCCGGCGACGCACTGCCCATGTTCCGCTGGGCGCGCACAAAAATGGGCCTTGTTCCAGGAATCCTGAATCGAGTCAAGCACCTTACAAGCCAGGCTCCTCTACAACGCGCCATTCTTGCCCGGTCCGCCCCGGCGTGCGGGCGGGGTCGCATTAAGGGGCCGATTCAGCCATCCTCCCGCAGGCCGGCTCCATTTCGAGTGCCTGCTCAGCCCTCCCCCACTGCGAATAGCCGCAGGTCGGCAGAGTGTCCGATGGCGGCATCAATCAATCTCACCAAGTTTGCCAGTACATCGACAAACGGATCCCACTTCAGGCAAGGTGGCTCCCGTTCCACCCCGCGGATCAACGCAAAGGAGCACTGATGCGCAACACGCTGAAGCGTAAGGCGGCCATGGGACTGGCGGCTGTGGCGATGGCCGCAGGTGGCGTCGTCTTCTCCGGAGGCTCCGCCAGCGCCGAACCCCTGTGCAACTACATATCCGACTCGTCCCGGCCGACGATCTACCCCACGAACGTGAGCTCGGCAGTCAAGCAGATCCAGTGCCTGATCAACAACTACAGCAACTACCCGTACTGGCTCGATGTGGACGGCGAGTACGGGCCGGCGACCAAGGACGCCGTCGGCTACGTGCAGTCCTGCAACCGGACGTCCGGGGGCGTGGACTACATCGTGGGTTCCAGCACGTGGAACGCGCTGTACAACCCCATCGCGGCCTGTCGCCTGTAGTCGGGCACGCCGGAACGCGGCTGCCGCGTTTCCGGCCTCGAGAGACACGCTGGACGAGCACGGAGACCGCGAGCGCCCTCCCCGGCCGCCCTGGGTCGGGGAGGGCGCTCGCTCGCGCGGGCCGGCGCGGCCTCCGGTGCGGGGCCGGGCACGACACCCGGCCCGCAACTCGACGCTCCGTCAGTTGTGGCTGTGGAGCATCTCGTTGAGCCCACCCCACGAACCCTTGCGCTGGATCACCTCGACCGTGCCGGTGACGGAGTTGCGGCGGAAGAGGAGGTTGTCGGCGCCGGAGAGCTCCTTGGCCTTGACGATGGTCTCGTCGGGGAGGGTGACCCGGGTGCCCGCCGTGACGTAGAGCCCGGCCTCGACCACGCAGTCGTCGCCCAGGGAGATGCCGATACCGGCCTCCGCGCCGAGCAGGCAGCGCTCGCCGATGGAGATGACGGACGTGCCGCCGCCGGACAGGGTGCCCATGATCGAGGCGCCGCCACCGATGTCGGAGCCGTCGCCGACGATGACGCCCTGGCTGATGCGGCCCTCGACCATGGAGGTGCCCAGCGTGCCGGCGTTGAAGTTGCAGAAGCCCTCGTGCATCACGGTCGTACCGGACGCGAGGTGGGCGCCGAGGCGGACGCGGTCCGCGTCGGCGATGCGCACCCCGGCGGGGACGACGTAGTCCGTCATGCGCGGGAACTTGTCGACGCCGTACACCGACAGGTGCAGGCCCTCGGCCCGGGAGGCGAGGCGGGTGCGCTCGATGGCGCCGACGGGGACGGGACCGAGGGAGGTCCAGACGACGTTGGCCAGGAGACCGAAAATGCCGTCCAGGTTCTGCTCGTTGGGCTTCACCAGGCGGTGGCTCAGCAGGTGCAGGCGCAGGTAGGCGTCGTGGGCGTCGAGCGGCTTGTCGTCGATCGAGGCGATGACGGTGCGGACGGCGACGACCTCGACGCCACGACGGGGGTCCGGCCCCAGCGCCCTGGGGGCGGCGTCGCCCAGCAGTTCGGCGGCCTGGTCCGCGGTGAGCCGTTCGGTCCCGGCGGGCCCAGGCGCCGCCACGAGCTCGGGCGCGGGGAACCAGGTGTCGAGGACGGTGCCGTCGTCGGCGATCGTGGCGAGGCCTGCGGCGACGGCACCAGTGGCGCGAGAGGTGGCGGTCGTGTCAGTCATGAGTCGAACGCTAGTCGCTGCGCCCCGCGCTTGCCCAACCGGCCCGCCATCCGGAACGCCGCCGCGCCGCGGCCGACACGCCCCCGGCGGACTTCGCCGCGCCGGCCCCTCCCCCCGTACCGCGCCTCCACCGCGCGGCGGCCGCCAGCAGCACGATCCCGCTCGCCCCGGCCAGCGCCGCGCAGACCGGCCACAGCGCGCCGGGCGAGGCGTCGTAGAGGGCGCCGCCGAGGGGCGGGGCGAGAACGGTGCCGCTGGCGGAGGCCCCCGCGTACAAGGACTGGAAGCGGCCCTGCAGGTGCTCGGGGGCGCTGTCGGCCGCATAGGCGGTGGCCGTGGTCTTGTAGAGGATCTCCCCCGCTGTGAGGAGCACCATCATCGTCACCGCGGTGGCGAGGTATGCGCCGCCGACCAGGGCCGCGTATCCGGCGCCGACGAGGACGAGCCCGACGCTGATGATCGGCAAGGGCGGACGCCGGCGCAGAGCGATGGCGGCCGGGATCTCCAGGCAGAGGATGACGCCGCCGTTGACGGCGATCAGCAGGCCGTACACGTCCGTTCCGATGCCGTGGTCGGCGAGCCAGACGGGCAGGGTGGAGTACTGCTGCCGGTAGACGGTGTCGGTGACGAGGATCGTCGCCAGCAGTACCACGACGGCGGGCCGGGCGCGCAGCGCCGCCCACAGCCCGTCGGCGCGGGCTCGCGGCCCCGGCCGGCCCCGGCGGGCGCTTCCCGCCGGCAGCGCGAGGGCCGCGTAGCCGGCGAAGAGCAGCGTGCCGAGGCCGTCGGCGACGAAGAGCCAGGTGTACGAGGTGTGGGCGGCCAGCAGCGCGCCGAGCGGCGGCCCTACGGTGAAACCGGCGTTGGAGGCGAAGCGGAACACGGCGAAGCCCTGGCGGCGGGCTCCCTCGGGCATGGAGACGGCGACGAGCGCGGCGTTGGCGGCGCGCACCGTGCCGGCCGCGTACTGCGCCAGCAGCAGGACGGGCAGCAGCGCGGCGGTGGGAAGGGCGGGCAGCGCGACGAGTCCGGCGCCGGAGACGGCGGACCCTGCGAGCAGGACGCGGCGGTGCCCGAGGTGGTCGCCGAACCAGCCGCCCGTGAAGTTCCCGGCGACCAGGCCCACCCCGCCCGTACCGGCGATGAGCCCGGCCTGCGGGACGGGCAGGCCCCGCACCGAGGTCAGCCAGACGAACAGGTAGACGAACGTGAAGCTCACCACCGCGTTCGTGAAGACCCCCGCCGCCAGCGTCCAGACGACCCTGGGCACCTCGCGCATGCCCCGCACCCCCCCGTTGCGAGTAAGTTCCTTTTGGGAACTCACTTCCGGGTGGCAGGATAGCGGCATGGCCCGCCGCACAGACCTCGGTGACGCGAACTGCTCCGTCGCCCAGGCCCTCGACGTGGTCGGCGACTGGTGGACGCTACTGATCGTGCGGGACGCCGCCCGCGGCCTGGAGCGCTTCGACGACCTGCAGCGCGAACTCGGCGTCTCCCGCAAGGTGCTGACCGAACGACTGCGTCTGCTGGTGGACGCGGACGTGCTGGTCCGCGAGCCGTACCAGGAGCGCCCCGCGCGCTACGCGTATCGGCTCACCCCGCGCGGCAGGGCGCTGCTGCCGGTGCTGATCGCCCTGCAGGACTGGGGCGACCAGTGGGTGCTGGGCGACGGCGCGACCACCGGCACCGCCGCGGACGGCTCACGGGAGGCGGAGCGCATCCACGCGCTGACGGGTACCCGGGTGCCCCCCTTGCGGCTGCCCGCGGGCGCGGACGGCACACTGCGCGACCCCGTATCCGCGGACCACCCGTTCACCGTCGTGTACTGCTTCCCCGGCGCCTATGCGCGGCCCGCGTCCTATCCCCCGGGGTGGGGCGCGATCCCGGGAGCCGCGGGCTGCACGCTGGAGTCCTGCACCTACCGCGACCGGCTGGCGGAGTTCGCCGCGGCGGGCGCCGCCGTGCACGGGGTGAGCTCGCAGCGCCCGGACGAGCAGGCGGAGTTCGCCGAGCGGGAGCGGCTGGGCTTCCCGCTGCTGTCGGACGCGGAGCTCACCCTTGCTGCGGCGCTGCGGCTGCCGACGTTCCGGGCCGGCGGCACGGTGCGGTTGAAGCGGCTGACGCTCGTGGTCGGCGCGGACCGGGTCGTCCGGCGGGTGTTCTACCCGGTCACGGACATCACGGCGAGCGTGGCGGCGGCGCTGGACGCCGTCAGGAATGCGACGCGGCCCTGACCGCCTCGGGTTCGGCGGCAGCGTCCCGCACACCCGGCAGCCGCCCGGCGCCGAGCACGGCCGCGCCGGCCACGAGACCGAGGACGGCGCACAGCGGCCACAGCGCGCCCGGCGCGCTCTCGTAGAGCACGCCGCCGAGCGGGGCGGCCAGCACCACGCCGCTGATGGAGGCGCCGGCGTACATGCTCTGGAAACGGCCCTGCAGGTGGTCGGGGGCGCTGTCGGCGACATAGGCCGTGGACGGCGACTTGTAGAGGATGTCGCCGAGGGTCAGCAGGATCATCATGACGACGGCGGAGGCGATGTACCAGCGGCCCGTGGTCAGCGCGGCGAAGCCGAGCCCGACCAGGATCACGCCGCTGCCGATGATCGGCAGCGGGGCGCGCCGGCGCAGGGCGACGGTGACGGGCAGCTCGAAGAGGATGACCAGGGCGCCGTTGACGGCGATGAGGGCGCCGTAGACACCGGTGCCGACGCCGTGGTCCTGCAGGTACACGGGCAGGGTGGAGTACTGCTGGCGGTAGACGGTGTCGGCGACCAGGATCGCGCCGAGCAGCACCAGCACGGCGGGGCGGGCGCGCAGCGCCGTCCACAGACCGGGCGCGTCCGGGGAGGAGCCGCCCCGGGGCCGGTGGTTGCCGTTGGCCGGCAGGATGAAATGCGCGTAGACCCCGAAGAAGAGCATGCCGAGGCCATCGGCGACGAAGAGCCAGTCGTACGAGACCGTGGTGGCGATCAGCGCGCCGAGCGGCGGGCCCACGGTGACGCCGAGGTTCGCCATGAAGCGCAGCAGGGCGAAGCCCTGGCGCCTTGAGCCCTCGGGCACGGAGAAGGCGATGAGCGCGGAGTTGGAGGCCCGGGTGACCCCGGTGGCGTACTGGGCGACCGGGAAGACGACCGCGAGGGCGGCGGTCGGCGTCAGCGGCAGGGCGGCCAGGCCGAGACCGGAGACGACCATGCCGGCGATGAGGGTGCGGCGGTGCCCGAAGCGGTCGCCGAACCAGCCGCCGGTGAAGTTGCCCGCGACCATGCCGACGCCGCCCACACCGGCGATGAGGCCTGCCTGGGATGTGCTGAGCCCGCGCGGCCCCGTCAGGTAGACGAAGAGGTAGACGAAGGTGAAGCTCACCGCCGCCACGAAGAACATGCCGGTGGCGAGGAGCCACACCACCCGCGGTATGTCCTTCATCGCCTGTTTCATTTCCTGTCCTCCGATCGACCCCCTACAAGAATCGATCACGTGAAGGCGTGAATGCGGCGCGTGAGGATGCCGGATCAGGTCGCGACCGGTATAGGCCAGCAGTTCTCCCGGGGAGTACAGGTCAGCGGGCTCGCGCGGGCTCGCCCACGATCCGTGCGAAGACCTCGCGGGCCTCCTCCCGGTCGATGTCGCGGCCGGTCAGCAGGGCCTGCAGGCACATCCCGTCGGTGAGGGCGGCCAGTGCCCGGGCGGTGACGGGGTCGGTCCACCGGGTCAGGAGCCCGGTCATGCGGTCCACCCACTCCGCGGCGACAGGGCGCACGGCGGCGCGGCGGAGCGCGGCGAGATAGAGCTCGTACTCCAGCCGCGCGCGGGAGCGGTCCCGGGAGACCGCCTCCGCGACGAACCCGGCCAGTTCCGCGGCCAGGTCGGCGCCGGGCGAGCCGAGGAGGGCGCGTTCCTCGACCTCCCGGAAGTAGGCCTCGTTGCACTGCCGCAGGGCCGCCACCAGCAACTCGTCGAGGGTGGCGAAGTGGTACGTGGTCGAGCCGAGCGGAACGTCGGCCACCGCGGCCACCGTCCGGTGGCTGAGCCCGGCGATACCGCGCTCGCCGACCACGCGGATCGCCGCCTCGATGATGCGCTGCCGGCGGTCGGGGTCGTACCGCCGCGCCATCAGTGGGAGCCGCCGAGGTTGAGGACGACCACGCCGGCGACGACCAGGAGTATCCCCGTCAGCTTGGCGGCGGAGGCCGCCTCGCCGAGGAAGACCATGCCGATGGCGGCGATCGCGGCGGTGCCGACCCCGGCCCAGATCGCGTAGGCGGTGCCCACCGACATCGTCCTGAGGGTCTGCGCGAGCAGTGTGAAGGCGATCAGATAGCCGGCGGCGGTGCCGAGCGAGGGCCACAGCCGGGTGAAACCGTCGCTGTACTTCATGGAGGTCGTACCGAGCACTTCGGCGAGTATCGCCCCGCCCAGCAACACGTATGCCATGCGTACAAGCGTACCCATCGATGCGTACACCCGTACGCATACCGAACTCCTCACGACCGGCGCGACCACCACCGCTTCCGGGCGCCCTCGGGCGTCGCGGCCGGGGTCAGGCCCAGCGAACCGGTCAGGAAGAACTCCCCGTCCACCCAGTGCCCCGGGGCCGGAACCTCCGCCAACTCCCCACCGGCCACGGCGACGTCGACCTCGTGACCGCCGATGGTCCGCACCCGCAGCCGGTGAAGTGGCCGCCCCCGGCCTCGCCCACGTGGACCTCGGCGAGCAGCACCTCCCCGGCGAAGGCCGCATGCGCCGAGGGCACCCAGTCATCAGCCGCCGCCTCCGGCCTGAACAGGCCGTACGGAACGAGGTAGTCGGGTGCGAAGCCGATCTCCCGGCCCTCCTGCGCGGCGTCGTACGCCTCCTTGCCCCCGGTGTGGAGGGTGATGCGCTCGGCGAGCGCGGCGAGCCGCAGTTCGCCTCCGGAGGCCGTACCGCCCCGGGCCCGCAGCACGGCGCGATCCTCCAGCTCCACCGCGAGCGGGCACAGCATCGTCCCGCCGGGCGTGTCCAGCAGTTCGAGCCGCGTGGTCTCCGCGTCCACCATCTCGACCCGGGCCACCGGCACCGGCTCTGCGGCGGGCGCCAGGCACGGCAGCACCTGGGCGATCGACCGTTCCTGTGTCTCGATGACGACCCGGGCGCCGCCCGCGCCCGTCCACACGTGCTGCCTCAGCCCACCCTCGACCCGCTGTGTGTCGGCGCGTTCGAGGAGTCCGACGACAAGCGCGCGGAAGGATTCCCGGTCCGTCACGTCGAGTCCGATGGCGGCGAAATGACTGCTCATGCGGGGAAGACTCACGGAGCCAGGGGAACGCGCGCAAGCGAAAACACGACCG
>NZ_JBYIQP010000220.1:0-816 GCF_057707665.1 Actinacidiphila sp. bgisy167
GTGGCGAAGGCCGTCAGGCGCATGCCGTCGGCGTCGGTGATTCGCAACTGGGCTCCGGGGTGTGGCCGTTCCTTGCGGACGATCAGTCGTATCCCTGTCGGCCAGCCCTTGAGGCAGTCGCCGTCGAGTTCGGCGATCCAGGCGCCGTCGCGGATCTCGCCGGCGGGTTCGACGGCCGGCGTCCAGGCCGATGCCGGGGCCTTCAAGACGGCCTGGTGAATCTGCTCGGTGATGGTCATGCCGACCGAGTAGGACAGCCACCGGCCGCGGGCGGACAGCCAGTCGAGGAACTCGTGGGTGCCCCCGCCGGAGTCGGTGCGGATCAGCGTCTGCCGTCCGCGCCGATAGGTCTTCGGTAGCTGGGCCAGGGCCAGTTTGGTAGCGGTGATGTGGTCGGCGGCGGTGTTGGAGCCCGCGTTCCCCGGCCGCAGCAGCCCGGCCACCGGCTCACCGGACCCGTCCCGGCCGTGGTCGACGAACCCCATCAACGGGTGGTGCCCGTAAGTCTTCTTCCAGGTCGGCCTCGCGTCCTGCTTCTCGGAATGCGCGATCACCAGCACCCCGTCCAGGTCCACGACCACCTGCCCGGCCGCGTCCGGCGCCGCGTCACCGGCCACCTGCCAGACGTGCTCCCGCACGGCCGCGCGGGCCGCACGGATCGCGGCCAGCGCGCGGTTGCCGCCGGCAGCCAGGGTGTCGATCAGCCGGGACACCGTCGGATCGGAGGCCACCGGCCCGAACACCGCGGGCTCGGCCCGCAACATCCCCACATCGGCCAGGCAGTCTCCACCCAGCGCGACCGCCAGCGCCACATCG
>NZ_JBYIQP010000221.1:0-813 GCF_057707665.1 Actinacidiphila sp. bgisy167
GCACGAGGGCGTCCAATGTCAGTGTGTGAAGACAGACCTGGACACCCTCGCAACGGCACTCTACGCCCGGATCGACGATGAGTTGAAGGCTTCTCCCTGGTTGGCCCCGTGGCGTCCGAAAGTCGGGATCACGCCCAGGCTCAGTGACGCGGAGTTGCTCACGCTCGCGGTCATGTCAGCGTTGCTCGGCTACACCTCCGAGCGGCGCTGGCTTCGCCGCGTCGACCGCGACTTCCGCGGCCTGTTCCCCTACGTGCCCCAGCAGTCCGGCTACGGCAAACGACTGCGCGCCGCATCACCCCTGCTCACCAGCATGATCCGGATACTGGCCCAGGACACCTCACTGTGGACCGACGATGTCTGGCTGGTCGACTCCACCCCGGTCGGCTGCGGCTGCTCCCGGGAAACGGCCAAGCGCTCGGACCTGGCCGGCTGGGCCGAGTACGGCTACTGCGCGTCCCACTCCCGGTACTTCTGGGGCCTGCGCCTGCACCTGGTCTGCACCCTCGGCGGCCTGCCGATCCTGTTCGCACTCACCGGCGCCAAGGCCGACGAACGCGAGACCCTGCGCGACATGCTCGACACCGCGCCCGATGTCCAGGCCACCCATCCACAGCAGACGATCATCGGCGACAAGAACTACTACGGCCGGGAGTTCGAGAACGACCTCACCGAACGTGACCTGAAGCTGCTGCGTCCGGCCCGCAAAGGCGAGCCCGAGCGGGCTGGCGCACACCTGTTCAAGCCACTTCGGCAAGTCATCGAGTCGATCAACCAGACCCTCAAGGGTCAACTTGACCTGGAACGACACGG
>NZ_JBYIQP010000222.1:0-803 GCF_057707665.1 Actinacidiphila sp. bgisy167
TTGACCGGTGAGGGCGGGCTGCTGCAGCAGCTGACCAAGCGCGTGCTGGAGTCGGCTCTGGAAGGCGAGATCACCGACCATCTCGGATACGACAAGCACGACCCGGTCGGCGCCGGCAGTGGGAACTCCCGTAACGGGGTGCGGTCCAAGACGGTGCTGACCGACGTCGGCCCAGTTGAGATCGCGGTGCCGCGGGACCGCGACGGCAGCTTCGAGCCGCAGATCGTCAAGAAACGCCAGCGGCGGCTGACCGGCGTGGACGAGATGGTTCTGTCCCTGTCCGCGCGGGGACTGACGCATGGCGACATCTCCGCGCACCTGGCCGAGGTCTACGGTGCGAGCGTGTCCAAGCAGACCATCTCGACCATCACCGACAAGGTTATGGACGGGATGGCCGAGTGGCAGAACCGGCCGCTGGACCCGGTCTATCCGGTGATCTTCATCGACTGCGTGCACGTGAAGGTCCGCGACGGGCAGGTCGCCAACCGCCCGATCTACGTCGCATTGGCGGTGACCGTGGACGGCACCCGCGACATCCTTGGCCTGTGGGCCGGCGACGGCGGTGAGGGCGCCAAGTACTGGCTCCAGGTCCTCACCGAGATCAAGAACCGTGGCGTCGAGGACGTGTGCATGGTCGTCTGCGACGGGCTGAAGGGCCTGCCCGACGCGATCGGCACGGTCTGGCCGCAGGCGGTCACGCAGACCTGTGTGGTCCATTTGATCCGGGCGTCGTTCCGCTACGCGGGCCGCCAGGACTGGGACAAGATCTCCCGCGCGCTCAAGCCGATCTACACCGCGCCGAC
>NZ_JBYIQP010000223.1:0-730 GCF_057707665.1 Actinacidiphila sp. bgisy167
CTCGCCTTTGTTGGTGTCGACGGTGAACTCGTCGGCGGTGAACCCGCCGGGGACGGCCGGTTTGAGTGGTGGCGGCTTGAGTCGCAGGTCGTGGCCCTGGGCCTGGAGGTGTTCGCGTAGGTCGCCGGTGCCGTAGGCGGCATCGCCCAGGACGATGACCGGTTCCTCCTCCTCGGCGAGAAGGTCTTTGGCGACCGCGGCCTCGTGGTTCTCGGCGCCGCTGCCTGCGGTCAGGGCGACGTCGGTGAACACTCCCGCTTCGGGCTCGAAGGCCACGTGGGCGCGGAAACCCTCCTGGTGGCGGGTCCGGTTCTTATGGATGTGCCGGGCTTCAGGGTCGACCGTGGACACGGTGCGGTCGGGGACGGTCCCGCGGGCGATGCGCCAGCGCCCGTCGTGACCGTCGGAGTCCTCGGCCGGCTCCACGTCCTGGCCCGCGACCAGGGCCAGCAGCCCGACGGCGTTCGCCGCGGCCTCGCCCAGTTGCTGCTCGGGCAGGCGGCCCAGCAGGTTGAGTGCGTCGGTGACCAGGGCGTCGACCAGGTCAGCGCGTGCCCGCTCGTCGTTCCACGCGATCTTCGGTTTGCCGGGATCGGTGTAGTCGTGGGCGGTGCACCAGGTGGCGGCGGTCTGCTCGGCGCCGGGGACCTCACGGATGACCCGCCGAATCGCGGCGACCAGCTGGGTGACGGTGTCCTGGGTGGCGACCGCGTCGTCCAGCACGGTGGAG
>NZ_JBYIQP010000224.1:0-729 GCF_057707665.1 Actinacidiphila sp. bgisy167
CCGGAACGAACCAAGTGCTCGGCTGCCGCGCGGAGTGCCGATACGCCGTCGGTGGGCGGCCAGCAGGCGGGACAGGCTCCACGACGTGGCGCGGGACGTCGAGCGTGGCAACATAGGTGACCAACGTGAAGCCTCTGGTGGTTGTGGACATGATCTTGTGGTGAGACCTGTCCTACCAGGGGCTTTACGTCTGTCCGCAGCCGGGCCCAGTCTGTCCGACCTGCTCACACATACGGCGGCTGAGGGCGTTTCGCGTTTAGATCATTTCGCTGAGAAAACCTCAGTGGCTGCGAGATATGCGCTGAAGATATTCGCCGGAGTTGGGGGCCGGCCCCGATGCCATCCGCATCCTTCGCCCAAAGGGCGTGCCAATGCTCGGCAGGTATCGAGAGCAGGATACCGGGTGGTATAACCACGTCGTCGTCGTTTACAATGATCGGGTTTATGATGCTTGGACGGGGCGAGGCGGTGAGTCTATTCCTGAATGCAAGGCCCAATGGGGGAAGGCGCCGAATGTGTAGATTTTGGATTCTGGGGGCATCGTGGACGAAAAGCAGCTCATTGAACTTGCCCGCACTATTTGATCCGAAACGGTTTGGGTTCTGGGTCGTTGATGGTGTGTGAGTGATCTGGTGGGGGACGCGCGGCATCTGTCGCCGTCGGCGCAGGAGGCCCTGAGGTTGCGGGCGGTGGCCGCGTTGGTGGCGGGGCGGGACCGTGAGGATGTGG
>NZ_JBYIQP010000225.1:0-717 GCF_057707665.1 Actinacidiphila sp. bgisy167
CGCGGCCACGACCGATCCCATCCATGACGGCACCACCCTGCTTGCCCGTTACCGAGACACGCTCCTAGATGGAAGAGTCCGAGGGACGGCCTCCACCGGACGTGGCCGGTTGAGGTGGTGTGCTGGACGGAGATGTCCCGCCAGGGCAGGGCGGCGAGCTGCCGGTATGCGGTCGGCTGAGGTCTTGATCACCGCGTTGACAGTGGGCCTTTTGGTCGCGACCAGCCAAGTGACGTTCGCCTGGACCGAGTGCAGCGCGTCGAAGGTGACAAGGGCTCCGACCAGGTCCAGTAGCTCCAGCAGGGCCCCGGAAGTGCGCAGCCTCGTTCGTCTTCGCGCCGACCTCCGCTTGGGCGAGTGCCACGGCCCGGTGGTGGGTGACCGCGCAGAGCAGGTGCCTGCGGGCGGCCCTGAGACGGGCGGAGCCCTGGAGTGCCTTGCCGTCGACGGCGATCACTATCCGTTGCCCCAAGGAGGTCCCCGCGGCCTTCCGGGCGGCGAGGTGGTCACCGATGGCCCGGTCCGGAGCATCACCGTCGACGGCTGCGAGCACACGGCCGATCGTGGTCCTCGACGGAGAACGGCGCCATCTCAGCGGATGCCGCCGGATTCCGACGGCCGTCAGCATGGCGTCCGAGGCCCGCGGCCCGTTCAGCGATCTCGTCGAGAGCGCTCGCTCCCGAAACGGCCACGCATGCGCAGACGATGGAGGACGGC
>NZ_JBYIQP010000226.1:0-716 GCF_057707665.1 Actinacidiphila sp. bgisy167
GATGAGACGCGTGTACATCCGCGCACGGGCGTTGTTGCCGTCGTTCTGCGCGGGGAGGCCGCCGATGGACATGTTGACGATGTCCACACCGTGGTTGACCACCAGGTCGATCATGCCCTCGGTCAGTGCCACGTTGGTGCAGCCCGGCCCGAACACGCAGGCGCGCGACGAGACGATCTTCGCTCCCGGGGCCGCGCCGTTCATCTTGCCGCCGAACAGGCCGTTGGCGGCGGTGATGCCCGCGACGTGGGTACCGTGCTCGGAGGCCACCACACCGATGTTGACGAAGTCGGCCTTCTTGCCGACCCAGGTGCCGCCGTACGGGTCCGTGGGGACGTCCTTGCGGATCTGCACCACGAAGGGGATCCGCTCGGAGACGGGGGTGGCGGGGTTGTCGGTGCCGAAGTAGCCGACCTGGAAGCCGTCCTTGTACGGCTTCATCTCGACGTCGTCGGTGAAGTCCCCGTTGTCGTTCAGGTCGACGCGGACGGTGCCCTTCGCCGGGTCGTACAGGACGCCCCAGAAGTCGGTGGTGTCACCGTCGCGGTTGAGGTCGCCGCCCATGTCGCCGCCGGCGGTGGCGGATTCGAAGAAGACCGTGACCTGCTGCGTCGGCTTGGGGGCGGTCCAGGTCCGGCCCTGGTAACCGGCCTGGGGGCCGTTGGTCATACGGCGCCAGGTGGCGTCGCCGTCGGTGATCGGGTCGGTGCTGGTGA
>NZ_JBYIQP010000227.1:0-704 GCF_057707665.1 Actinacidiphila sp. bgisy167
CAGGCCGTGCTGGTCCTGCGCTGGTTCCGCGAACGCGGCTGCGTGCACTGCCTGGCCCGCGACGCCGGCATCTCCCAGGCCACCGGCTACCGCTACCTCCACGAAGGCATCGACGTCCTCGCCGACCAGGCCCCGGACCTGCACGAGGTCCTGGAGCGCTGCCGGCGCGAGGGCATGACCCACGTGGTCCTGGACGGCACGCTGATCGAGTCCGACCGCGTCGCCGGAGTCCGCGAGAACGGCAACGACCTGTGGTTCAGCCAGAAACACAAGGCGTTCGGCGGGAACGTGCAATTCCTGTCCGCCCCGGACGGCACCCCACTATGGGTCTCCGACGTCGAGCCCGGATCCACCCCGGACATCACCGCAGCCCGCATCCACGCCCTCCCCGCTCCCTACAAGGCCGCGGCCGACGGCCTGCCCACCCTGGCCGACAAGGGCTACATCGGAGCCGGCATCGGCATCCACGTCCCCGTCCGCCGCCCGAAGGGCCGCTCCGAACAGGCCCTGCACGCGGACACCCGCACCACGAACAGCCTGATCAGAGGCATCCGTGCACTCGGCGAACGCGCTGCCGCCGAGCTCAAACAGCGCTGGCGCACCCTGCAGCACGTCACCCTCAGCCCGAGCCGGATCGGCGACATCGCCCGCGCCGCCCTCGTCCTCAACGGAACCTGGAAATGATCACCGCTGAGAAAACGTCA
>NZ_JBYIQP010000228.1:0-651 GCF_057707665.1 Actinacidiphila sp. bgisy167
GGTCCTGGAGGATTTTCTGCTGGAGGGCGTCGGTGGTGTCGTTCTGGGTGAGGGCCATCCCGATGAAGGGGCCGGTGGTGTGCGGTGTGGCCGTTTCGTGGTGGGGGGCGTGGGTGGCGAATTCCTCGCGGAGTTGTTCGGACAGCTGCCATGCGGGGTGGAGCGGGTCGGTGATGTCCAGCCCGTGGGCGGGTTGGGCGAGGAGGTGTGCGGCGATCAGTGCGGTCATGTCCGAGTGGAGGGACTGGTAGTCGCCCTCGGCGGTGCGGAGCTCGGCGGGGGTGGCCGGTGGGGCCTGGTGCCGGCCCTGCATGATCACCAAGGCCTGAACCAGGAGTATGTCGCGGTCCTCGGGGGCCAGGCTGTGCAGGGCCGCGTGCGCGTTTGTGAAGTCCTGCGCTCTGGCGAGCCAGGCCCGGGGGTCGACCCTCGGGTATATCGGCCGGTCGTGACGTTGCGGATACATGACGGCGGGAGAGGGTCCCCCGTCCATGGCCGTGTCCGGCTGCCATGGTGCGGGGTTGTCGGGCCACTGGGTGGTGTGTGTGCCGGTCTGCCGCCATGCCGTGACCAGGCCGGCCCGGTCCTGGGGCGACAGGTGCGAGGCCTCGGTGGCCAGTCTGTCCTGCTCGTCACCGGTGACCGGTTCCT
>NZ_JBYIQP010000229.1:0-642 GCF_057707665.1 Actinacidiphila sp. bgisy167
GAGAATCCGCCGACCCCGTGTGCCCGCCTACTGATGAAGTCGGGGTTCTCGGTCACTTCACCCAGAGGCCCATGCATCGCTTGAAGACATCACGCTCCATCTCCAGCTCACGGATCCGCTTGTTCTTCTCCCCGATCTCCCGGCGCAGCCGCTCCAGCTCCGCCCGCTCGGCCTCCCGCAGCCGACCGCCATCGCCACCGCCACTGGCGGCTGTCGGTTGCACGGGCCGGTCCGAGGACGTCGTCCCGTTGCGCCGCCACCGCGACACCCAGCTGTGCAGCGTGCCCGGATTGATGCCGAGCTCCTCGGCGACCTCCCCGGCCGACCTCCCGGTCTCGACCACGATGCGCACCGCGCGGAACTCGGCGTCGTACGGCGGATTCTTCTTGGACCCCATGAATCCCAACTTCCCCTGCAATCACGGGCTTCACGCTACGAGGGGATGGTCAGGGGTGACCGCAGTGGACGCAGCCACAGTGGTACTGCCCAACTGATCAGACAACGGGCTTCCTTGGTCGTGCTGGTGTCGTAACCGCGTCACTACCAAGGGGCCCGTTCTCTCATGCCCACGGCCGCACCCGAACCTCAGTCCAGACGATCACCTGCTGCCGCTCGAACAAGATCCGGTTTGCCACAACGCAC
>NZ_JBYIQP010000023.1:0-89565 GCF_057707665.1 Actinacidiphila sp. bgisy167
GGGCGATCCACTCCTCCAGGTGCGGAGCCTCTTCGCCGATGGTGGTGCTGTCGCCGTGGCCCGTGCGCACGACCGTATCCGGCGGCAGGGTCAGCAGCCGGTCGCGGATGGAGTCGATGATGGTCGGGAAATGCGAGAAGGACCGCCCCGTGGCGCCCGGGCCGCCCTGGAAGAGGGTGTCGCCGGTGAAGACGGTGCCGAGGGCGGGCGCGTACAGGCAGACCGCTCCCGGAGCGTGGCCCGGGGTGTGCAGCACGGTGAGCTCGGTGCCCGCCACCGAGATGGCCTGCCCGTCCGTCAGCTCTCCGTCCGGAGCGTGTTCGGGGTGGGTCTGCTTCCACAGCGGCAGGTCGGCGCCGTGCAGCAGGATCGGCGCGCCGGTGCGCGCCGCGAGCGCGGGCGCGGCGTCGATGTGGTCGTTGTGGGCGTGGGTGCTGACGATCGCGACGAGGCGGCGGCCGCCGAGCGCGTCGGCGATGGCGTCGGCGTCGTGCGCCGCGTCGATGACGATCGCCTCGGTCTCGTCGCCCACGATCCACACGTTGTTGTCGACGTCCCAGGTGCCGCCGTCCAGCGAGAAGGTCCCCGAGGTGACGAGGTGGTCGATCCGGGCGGCCATCAGAACACCACCACCGAGCGCAGCACGTCGCCGTGGTGCATCCGCTCGAACGCCTTCTCCACCTCGTCCAGGGCGATGGTCTCGGTGACGAAGGTGTCCAGGTCCAGCCGGCCCTGCAGGTGGAGGTCGATGAGCATGGGGAAGTCGCGGGAGGGGAGGCAGTCGCCGTACCAGGAGGACTTCAGCGCGCCGCCGCGCCCGAACACGTCCAGCAGCGGCAGCTCCAGCTTCATCTCGGGAGTGGGCACACCGACCAGGACGACGGTGCCGGCCAGGTCGCGGGCGTAGAACGCCTGCTTGTACGTCTCGGGCCGGCCGACCGCGTCGATGACGACATCGGCGCCGAAGCCGCCGGTCAGCTCGCGGACCGCCTCGACCGGGTCGGTCTCCTTGGAGTTGACGGTGTGCGTGGCGCCCAGCTTCTTCGCCGTCTCCAGCTTCCGCGGGTCGATGTCCACCGCGATGATCTTCGCGGCGCCGGCCAGCCGGGCGCCGGCGATCGCGGCGTCGCCGACCCCGCCGCAGCCGATCACGGCGACGGAGTCGCCGCGGCCGACGTTGCCGGTGTTGATGGCCGCGCCGATGCCCGCCATGACGCCGCAGCCGAGCAGCCCGGCGACGGCCGGACTCACGGACGGGTCCACCTTGGTGCACTGCCCGGCGTGGACGAGGGTCTTCTCGGCGAAGGCCCCGATACCGAGGGCCGGGGAGAGCTCGGTGCCGTCCAGCAGGGTCATCTTCTGCTCGGCGTTGTGGGTGTTGAAGCAGTACCAGGGGCGTCCGCGCAGGCAGGCACGGCACTGACCGCACACGGCGCGCCAGTTGAGGATGACGAAGTCGCCGGGGGCCACGTCGGTGACGCCCTCGCCGACCGACTCCACGATGCCGGCGGCCTCGTGGCCGAGCAGGAAGGGGAAGTCGTCGTTGATGCCGCCCTCGCGGTAGTGCAGGTCGGTGTGGCAGACCCCGCAGGCCTGGATCCGTACCAGCGCCTCCCCCGGCCCGGGGTCGGGCACGACGATCGTTTCCAGACTGACGGGGGAACCCTTCTCCCGGGCGACGACGGCGCGGACCTGGTGGGCCATGGGTACTCCTCGGCTGGTGCGGATCTCTGAGGCGGGTACGTCTCATTACGGCACATTCCACACATGCCGTAACGCAAGCATCGGCGACGGCCGACGACACGGTCAAGGACCGCGCGGCCGGTCCGGCCTGCCTCATTCTTACCGATGATCACGCCCGCGACTCCGCCCTGCGGCGGGGGTGCCGGCGCAGCTCCTTCACGGCGTGTTGAGCAGCATCCGCGGATCGCGCCCTCGCCGCACGGGACGCCGGCACGACCACGAGTCGGTCGAACAGCCGACCGGAGGCCGAGGCCCCACCTCGACGCCCACCGCCGCAGCAGCCAGGACGACCGCCAGGACGACCAGGCCCACACCGGCGACACGACCGCCACCCCCGCCGCCGAGTCAGACCCGCAGCCGGGCAGGCCCGCGGGCGCGTGAACGCGCACACCGCATCCGACGGCCGCGCAGCCTGCGCCCCGAGCTCACGGCGCGTTGAGCAGCATCCGCGGATTGCGGTCCCCCGCGGCACGCGACGCCGGCACGACCGATGCGGCCACCGCCACCGCCACGCACGCACCCACGATCAGGAGGAGCACACCCGTCGGCGGGGACTGCGCGATACCCGCACCGACACCGCTGGACATCCCCTGCAGATCGATCAGCCAGTCGGAGGCGAACACCCCCGCGGTGACCCCCACCGCCGCCGCGGCAAGGACGACCAGACCGACACCGGTGACCACGGTCGCCACGCTCTGCTGCGGGGTCAGGCCCAGGGCACGGTAGGCGCGCATGTCGCGCGCGTGGTCGCGGATGCCGCTGCCGACGGCCGTCGACACCTCGGCCAGGGCGATCAGCGCGAGTACGGTGACCAGTCCGATGATCACCCCGCGCACCGGGGAGACTTCGGCGCCGGGTCCGGTGACCTCGCGCACCTCCAGCGCCCCGCGCGAGGCGTCGGTGAGGGCGCCGTGCACCGCCGCGCGGTCGGCGCCGGGACGCAGCACCAGGCTGTAGTACGAGGGCCTGACGGACGCGTCCTGGGCCTGCAGGACGTCCAGCGGGGCCGAGATGACACGTCCGCCGTGTCCCGTCTCGATGCTGCGGCCGACGATGTGCAGGATGTGCGGGGTGCCGCCGACGGTGACCCGGACCCACTGGCCGACCTCGGCGTGGAGCGCGTCGAGCAGGCCCTGTCCGGCGAGCGCCTCGTCGGGCCCGGAGGGACGCCGGCCCTCCGCTACGGCGAAGGGGTAGGGGTCGGCGGTGCCGCCGATCCCCCGCAGCGTGACGGACTGCGACTGGCCGGGGGCGAGTGCGGCGAGTTCGACTCCCGGGTGGATCGCGGCGATCTCGGGCCGCCCGGCGAGGAGTCGCCGGACGGCGTCGTCGGTGAGGCCGTTGGGGCGGGCTGTGAGCGCGCCCGCCTGGCCGAGTTGCTCCGGGTGGTCCTCGAAGCGGTCGAGGGTGGCCCAGGTCCCCAGCGCCACAGTGATCATGAGGATCGGCAGCGCGAGCCGGGCCACCGCTGCCACCGAACGGGCGGGCCGGTGGAGCACGCCGCGGCAGCCGAGCACCAGGGCGGGCGGGGTGCGCAGACGCAGGGCGGCCCGGGCCGCGCCGGACATCCTGCGGCGTCCCGCTACGCCTCCCCGGGCTGCCGGGATCGGCGGCACCCGGCCGGCCCGCCAGGCGGCGAGCACCGTGGCCACGGCGATGACCAGCACGGTCGCCGCGGCCGTGCCGGGCAGGGCCCAGGTGTGCTGCGGCAGTTGCCGCCACAGCCCCACGGCGTCCCCCATGGGCCCGGGGATGCCCGGCGCGAGCGTCTCCGCGGCCACCGCGCCGAGCAGCACCCCGGCGGTGGCCAGCACGGCGTGCTGCACGAGGAACATCCGGACCACCTGGGCCGGGGTGAAGCCGACCGCCTTCAGGATCGCGATGTCACGCACATACGCCAGGACGCGGGTGGCGATGCCCCCGGTCACCGCGATCGCGGCGGCCAGGAGCGCGGCCAGCCCGAACAGGCCGAGCAGCAGCCCGAGTACATGGTTGTCGCCCTCGGCGTCGGCGCGGGCCTCGCGCCAGGTGGCGACGCTGGTGACCCGGTCCGATCCGATGGCGGTGACGGCGCGCTGGACGACGAAGGCAGTGTCCGCAGGGTCCCTCAACCGCAGTCCCACGGTCTGCCCCGGCCCCGTGCGGCCCTCGGCGAGGCCGTTCACCAGCGCGGGCGACGCCCAGGCGACGCCGGGGTTGTCCCCCGGGGCGTAGCGGGGTTCGGCGGTCCCCGCGACGCCCACCACCCGGACGGTGCCGTGCCGTCCGCCACGGGTCACGCTGATCTCGTCACCCGGCTCGGCCCACAGCGCAGACGCCACCGACCGCTCCAGCACGATGCCGTCGCCGGCCCCGCCGTCCAGCCAACTCCCGCGGTCCATCAGCGGCCGGCCCACCGCGGGCGGGGTCGGGCCCGCCGCCCGCAGATCGAGGGCGGCCTTCTCCTGGCCGTGCTGAGCGGTGACGGTGAGGGTGCGGAAGGGGCCGGAGACGGCGGTGACGCCGTCGATGCGGGACAGGGCCGCGGTGTCGGCGCCGCCGTCGGCGCGCAGCCACACGTGGGCGCCCTCGGTGGCGGTGAACATGCGCTGCCAGGGGTTGGCCGCGTAGACCAGGAGGGCGGCGGAGAGCAGCAGGGCCGCGGTGATGCCCGCGGTGGCCAGGACGATGGACAGGGCCTGGCTTCGGTGCGTGCGCAGGTCGGCGAGGGCCCAGCGGACGGTGGCGCGCACGGCGGTCAGCCCTGCAGCTTCACGACGTCGGCGGCGGCACGGGAGGGGCGTGAGGCGTACGGCGCGGCGTCGAGGCTGACGTCGTCGACGACGGTCCCGTCGAAGAGGCTGATCACCCGGTCCGCCGCGCTGGCCACCTTGGCGTCGTGCGTGACGAGCAGGATGGTCTGGCCGCGTTCGTGGCAGCGGGTCAGCAACCGCAGCACCTCGCGGCTGCCCTTGCTGTCGAGGCTGCCGGTGGGCTCGTCGGCCAGCAGCAGGGCGGGGCGGTTGACCAGGGCCCGGGCGAGGGCGACCCGCTGCTGCTCTCCGCCCGACAGGTCCGCGGGGGTGCTGTCCTCCTTGCCCGTCAGTCCGAGTTCGGCCAGCAGTTCTTGGCGGGTGGCGCGCACCTGGCGGGGGGAGCGGCCGGCCAGCAGGGCGGGCAGTTCGATGTTGTCCGCGACGGTGAGGGTGGAGACGAGGTTGAAGAACTGGAAGACGATGCCGACGTCGCGCCGCCGCAGCACCGCCCAGCGTGCCTCGCTGAGCTGGTCGACCCGCTGACCGTTCAGCCATATCCTTCCCCGGTCGGGGCGTTCGAGGCCGCCGAGCAGGTGCAGCAGGGTCGACTTGCCGGCACCGGACGGGCCGGTGACGGCGACGAACTCGCCGGGTCGCACCTCGAGGTCGACCCCGCGTACGGCCCGGACCTCGCCGCCGTCCACGCGGTGCGTCTTGACCAGGCCCTCGACCCGGAGCATGTGCGGCGCCGCGAGGGGCGGCTCGGCCCTTCTCATTCCAGCTCCTCCTGGCAGCGTTCCAGCCAGTCGAGGTCCGCCTGCAGGTGCAGCGTCGCGCCCTCGATCAGCAGCTGCGCGATGGTGTCGTCCCGGTCCTCGCCGGCGGCGAGCCGGGACATGGCGCGCATGAGGTTGAGGTAGTGGCGGCGCTGCTTGTTGATCAGGGAGACCTGGTCGGCCATGCCGGTGGCCGGGGCGAGGGCGAGCTTCATGAAGAACTCGTCGCGCACCCGCGGCTCACTGGACGGCTCCTCGAACCAGGCGGCGACCGCCTCCCGCCCGGCGTCGGTGAGTTCGTAGATCCGCTTGTTGGGCCGGCCTGACTGCGTCACGTCCTCGCCCCGGATCAGTCCCGACTTCTCCAGGCGCGCCAGCGTCACATAGATCTGGCCGATGTTCGGCTGAGGATAAGCAGCGCCGAAGAGCTTCTCAAGGGCCGTCTTCAGTTCGTAACCGTGGGCGGGCCCCTTAGCGAGGAGTGCCATGAGAGGAAGGCGCACGCTCGTCCTTCCTCCTCCTCGGTCGCCTGCCGGTCAGGGGTCGCTCGCCAGTCCGGTCGTCCGTGGGCAGGCCGTCCTGCACCGATGGCTAGTATCCCGCATGTCCACCAGGTATACAGGTCCCTCCGGACGACGCCGCCGTCGCCGGGCGGGAGACCTGGAGGATCATATGCGCTGGGCTCGGGCCGCGGGCCGGACCCTGCTCGTCGCTGCCCTGCTGCTGGCCGGACACGCCTCCGCGGGCACCCGCCCCGCCGGCGGCCCGCCCGGCACGACGGGCCGGGGCCCGGTGACCCTGGCGACCGGGCGTGATCTGACCGGCTACCTCCAGCACGTGCTGGACGGCTGGAACCGTGCCCACCCCCAGGAGAAGGCGACGCTCGTCGAACTGCCCGAGGCGGCCGACGAGGTGCGCGCGCAGATGGCCGACAGCCTGCGCTCGGGCAGCGACCGCTTCGACGTGCTCAACATCGACGTGGCCTGGACCTCCGAGTTCGCCGGCGCGGGCTGGATCGCGCCGGTCGACCCGCGCGGCCTGCCGCTGGACCGGCTGCTGACGTCGGTGCAGGAGACCGCCACCTTCCGCGGACGGCTGTACGCGGTCCCCTATGTCACCAACGCCGGGCTGCTCTACTACCGCAAGGACATCCTCGACCGGGAGCACCTGGACCCGCCGCGCACCTGGGCGGAGCTGGAGCGGCAGGCGCGGACCCTCGCCCCGAAGTACCGGATCGGCGGCTACGCGGGGCAGTTCCTGCCCTACGAGGGCCTGACGGTCAATGTCACCGAGGCGGTGCAGTCGGCCGGCGGCGGTTTCCTCGGCGAGGAGGGCAGCCGGGTCACCGTGGACTCGGCCGCGGCCCGGGAGGGGCTGGGCTTCCTGGTGCGCGGGGTGCGCGCGGGCTGGATCCCGCGCGAGGCGCTGAGCTTCAAGGAGGAGGAGTCGCGGCGGGCCTTCGAGAACGGCCGACTGCTCTTCCTGCGCAACTGGCCCTACGTGTACGAGTCCGCCTCGGCTCCCGGCTCGCGGATCGCGGGCCGCTTCGGCGTGGTGCCGCTGCCCGGCCCCGACGGGCCGGGCGCGAGCGTGCTGGGCGGGTCCAACCTCGCGGTCAACGCCCATTCACGGCATCCCCGGACGGCCGCCGACCTCATGGCCTACATGACGGGTGAGGCCGTGCAGCGGCAGGTGCTCACGGAGGGCTCGCTGCCGCCGGTGTGGGCCGACCTCTACCGGGATCCGGCGCTGGTGCGCCGCTACCCGTATCTGCCGGTGCTGGAGCAGAGCCTCAGGGCGGCCAGACCGCGCCCCAAGAGCGCCCGTTACGAGCAGGTGAGCCTGGCGGTGGCGGCGGTGAGCCGGAACGCGCTGGCGCTGCACACCCCGCCGGATCAGGCCGTCGCGCGACTGGACCGCGAGTTGCGGGAGATCGTGCAGGACCGCTGACCCAGCGGATTCACCGTGAGCACGAAACCCTGCATACATAGATGCATGTTAGGTAGACGCATCGCTCATTGCCTACCGCTCGCTGACTTCACCTGGGAACATACCTCTGCAAAAGGCCGCAAAAGGGCGGCATTTCTACTGGATTCTTGCCAACTTCATTGACACCTCCCTGACATCGCTACTTAACATGCATGCATAACGAGCCACCAGCGTTGCCGGTGCAGAGTCATGCCGAGGCACGCCCGCAGTCAGGAATGGTGACGGGTGTTCACAGCCCCTCTGGAGGACGGTTCCTCCACCGCCGCCGCCCCCTCCCCCCTACTCGCCGCCGTACGCCCCTGGTGGCGCGACGCGGTGGTCTACCAGGTCTATGTGCGCAGCTTCCTGGACAGCACCGGCGACGGTGTCGGGGACCTGGCCGGCGTCCGGGCCGGCCTGCCCTATCTGCGCAGGCTGGGCGTCGACGGGCTCTGGCTGAGCCCCTTCTACCCGTCGCCGCAGCACGACCACGGCTACGACGTGGCCGACTACACGGCCGTCGACCCCCTCTACGGCGACCTCGCCGAGTTCGACCGCCTCGTCGCCGACGCGCGCCGGCTGGGGCTGCGCACCGTCGTCGACATCGTGCCCAACCACTGCTCCAGCGCCCATCCGTGGTTCCGCGAGGCGCTGGCGGAGGGCCCGGGCGGCTCCTCCCGGTCGCTGTTCCACTTCGCCGACGGACGCGGCGAGCACGGCGAACTGCCGCCCAACAACTGGCGGGCGATGTTCGGCGGCCCCGCCTGGTCCCGGGTGACCGAACCGGACGGCACCCCGGGACAGTGGTATCTGCACCTGTTCACCCCGGAGCAGCCCGACCTCAACTGGCGCGATCCGCGGGTGGGCGACCACTTCGAGCACGTGCTGCGCTTCTGGCTGGACCGAGGAGTCGACGGCTTCCGCATCGACGTGGCTGCCGGCCTGTTCAAGCACCCCGCCCTGCCCGACTCCCCCGACCCCGCGGCCGACGAGCGGACCCGTGACTCCGTCAACCCGCTGGCCTGGAACCGTCCCGAGGTGCACGGGGTGTGGCGGCGGTGGCGCGCGATCTGCGAGGAGTACACCGCCCGCGACGGACGCGAACGCCTGCTGGTCGGCGAGGTCTCCGTCCCCACCCCGGCCGAACAAGCCCGCTACGTCCGGCCCGACGAGCTCCACCAGGCCTTCTTCTTCCACCTGTTGAGCGCGCCCTGGAGCGCGACGGCGTTCCGCACGGCCATCGCCGAGGCGCTGCGCGACATCGCCGGGACGGGGTCCACCGTCACCTGGGTGCTCAACAACCACGACCAGGTCAGGACCGTCACCCGTTACGCGGGCGGCTCCGCCGGGCACTTCGGCGCCGCCCGGGCGCGCGCCGCGGCGCTGCTGATGCTGGCGCTGCCCGGGGCCGCGTACATCTACCAGGGCGAGGAGCTGGGGCTGCCCGAGGTCGTCGACCTGCCGGACGAGGTCCTCACCGACCCCATCTTCCGCCGCACCGGCAGCCGCCGATTCGTCCGGGACGGCTGCCGGGTGCCGCTGCCCTGGTCCGGTCACTCCTCGCCGTTCGGCTTCACCGCCGCGGGCAGCACGGCCCGGCCGTGGCTGCCGCAGCCGGAGTGGTTCGCCGAGCACAGCGCCGACCGCGCGCTGCTGGACACCGGTTCCTTCTGGCACCTGTACCGGGAGGCGCTCGACCTGCGGGCCCGGCTGCCGCAGCTGGGCGAGGGGACGCTGCGCTGGCTGGAGGCGCCGCCCGGGGTGCTCGCCTTCGTCCGCGGAGAGGGCCTGGTCTGCGCCGTGAACTTCGGCGACGAACCGGTCCCCTCCCCCGTGCCGGGAGCGCCGCTGCTGTCCAGCGCCCCCTGCCCACCCGGGGTCCTCCCCGGCAACGCCGCCGCCTGGTGGGTCCACGAGCCCACGCACATCTGACCCGTCCGACAGCCCTCGTACCGCCTCGATGAAGCGCACCACCAGAAAGGACACGACCTTGATGAAACGCACCCTTGTCGCGGTCACCGCCATATGCGGTCTGGCCCTCGCGACCACCGCCTGCGGCGGTGACACCAAGACGGCCTCCGACTCCGCCCCGGCGGCCGGCGGCCAGAAGCTCAAGGGCCAGACGGTGACCGTCGCGGCCGTCTGGACCGGCGTCGAGCAGCAGAACTTCCAGAAGGTCCTGGACGGCTTCACCGCCAAGACCGGGGCGAAGGTGGCCTACATCTCCACCGGCGACAACTTCGCGACCGTTCTGGGCAGCAAGATCGAGGGCGGCGACTCGCCCGACGTCGCGATGGTGCCGCAGCCGGGAGTGCTCAAGGAGTTCGCGGGCAAGGGCTGGCTCCAGCCCCTGTCGCAGGACGTGAAGAGTGCCGCGGAGAAGAACTACGCCAAGATCTGGCAGACCTTCGGCACCGTCGACGGCACCTACTACGGCCTGTACTTCAAGACGTCCGACAAGTCGACGGTCTGGTACAGCCCGAAGGCGCTGGAGACGGCCGGTGTGCAGCCGCCGAAGACCTTCGCGGAGATGCTGGACGTCGCCCGCGCCGTGTCCGACTCGGGCCTGCCCGCCTTCGCCGTAGGCGGCTCGGACGGCTGGACGCTCACCGACTGGTTCGAGAACGTCTACCTCTCCCAGGCGGGCCCCGAGAACTACGACAAGCTGACCCGGCACGAGATCCCCTGGAGCGACCCCACCGTCGTCAAGGCGCTCAGCACCCTGTCCCAGCTGTTCGGCGAGGACGACCTGCTCGCCGGCGGCCGCAAGGGCGCCCTGGCCACCAGCTTCCCGGACTCCGTGGCGCACGTCTTCGGCAAGACCCCCAAGGCCGGCCTGGTCTACGAGGGCGACTTCGTCGGCGGGGTCATCTCGGGCGACCTGGGCGGCAAGGTCGGCGAGGACGCGAAGTTCTTCCCCTTCCCCTCGGTCGACGGAGGCCCGGCACCGGTGGTCGGCGGCGGCGAGGCCGCCGTGGCGCTGAAGTCCGGCAAGAACAGCAAGGCCGCCATGGAGCTGATCGCCTACCTGGCCACCCCGGAGGCGGCGGAGATCTGGGCGAAGGCGGGGGGCTTCCTCTCCCCCAACACCAAGCTCGACCCGGCCTCCTACGCGGACGACACCCTGCGCACCGCCGCCAAGTCCCTGGTCGACGCGGGCGACACGGTGCGCTTCGACATGTCCGACCAGACCCCGCCCGCCTTCGGCGGCACGCCCGGCAAGGGCGAGTGGAAGATCCTCCAGGACTTCCTGCGCGACCCGTCGAACCCGAAGGCCACCGCGGCGAAGCTCGAGGCCGCGGCTGCCAAGGCCTACAAGGGCTGAGGCCGGGACATGTCCGCCACCAACCGCAAGGCGCCGTCCGCTCCGGCGGGCGGCGCCGCCCCGGCCGCCGTCCTGCGGCGTTCACGCCGGCCCCGGATCACGGCGATCGCGTTCGCGCTCCCGGCGCTCGTCCTGCTCGGCGCCCTCGTCGGCTACCCCATCCTCTACTCGATCGGCCGCAGCCTGTTCGACGCGAGCGGCGACCGCTTCGTGGGCCTGGACAACTACCAGGAGATGTTCAGCGACCCGGCCACCCTGAAGGCCGTCCGCAACACCGCGATCTGGGTCGTGGCCGCGCCGGCCCTGCTCACCGGCGTCGGCCTGGTGCTGGCCGTGCTCACCGAGAAGATCCGCTGGGCCACCGCCTTCAAGCTGCTGATCTTCATGCCGATGGCGGTCTCCTTCCTCGCCGCGGGCATCACCTTCCGCCTGGTCTACGACCAGGACCCGCAGCGCGGCGTCATGAACGCGGTCGCCGTCGCCGTGCACGACGCCTTCAACGATTCCTCCGCCTATCCCGGCGCCCGCCCCCGCGGGACAGAGGTGCTGAAGCAGTCGGGCGACGGCTACCAGGCGGTCGCGAGCGTCGAGCCGGGCAAGGCCGTCACCCTCGGCCTGGTCGGCCTGCCGCCCGCGTCCCTTCCCGAGCAGGCCCGCCCGGCCGCGCCCGCGCAGGCCGCCGAGGACGCCGTCACCGGTGTGGTCTACCTGGACTTCGTCCCGGGCGGCGGGGGCACGCCCGGCGCCGTGGACCCCGAGGAGCGCGGCCTGCCGCACATGGCCGTCGAGTTGACCAAGGACGATGCCGTCGTGGCCACCACGACCACCGGCGACGACGGTTCCTTCCGCTTCCCGGACGCGAAGGACGGCCCGTACGGCGTCCGGCTGCCCGGGAAGAACTTCGCGAAGCCGTACGCGGGCATCGACTGGCTCGGGCCGACGCTGGTCACCCCCGCGATCATCGGCGCCTACCTGTGGATCTGGACCGGCTTCTCGATGGTGCTGATCGGCGCCGGGCTGTCCTCGCTGCCGCGGGAGACCCTGGAGGCCGCCCGGATGGACGGCGCGAGCGAGTGGCAGATCTTCCGCAGGATCACCGTGCCGCTGCTGGCGCCGGTCCTGGGTGTCGTCTTCGTGACGCTGGTGATCAACGTGATGAAGGTCTTCGACCTCGTCTACATCATCGCGCCGGGCCCGGTGCAGGAGGAGGCCAACGTCCTGGCGCTGCAGATGTGGCTGGTCTCCTTCGGCGGCGGCAACAACCAGGGCCTGGGCAGCGCGATCGGCGTCGTCCTGCTGCTGCTGGTGCTGCCCGCCATGGCCCTCAACATCCGACGCTTCCGCAGGAGCAACCGATGACCGTGCAGACCGCCGCTCCGCACCCGGCTCCGCCCTCCCCGCCCCGCGGGCCGGCCGGCCGGGTCCCCGGGCGTCCCTCCATGGCGGCCCGGCTGGTCTCGGTGCTGCGCGGCGGGCTCGTCCAGATCCTGCTGACCGTCGTCGCGTTGATCTGGCTCACCCCGACGGCCGGACTGTTCATCTCCTCGCTGCGCAGCACCGACGACAACGCCGGTTCGGGATGGTGGACCGCGCTGGCCCACCCCGGTTCGCTGACCTTGGGCAACTACTCCGCCATCCTGGGAGACGGCGGGATGACCCAGGCGTTCTGGAACACCGTATTGATCTCGGTGCCCGCCACGGTCGTCGTCGTGATCCTGGCCGCGCTGGCCGCCTACGCCTTCGCCTGGCTGGAGTTCCCGGGGCGCGACTGGGTCTTCCTGGTGGTCGTGGCGATGCTCGTGGTGCCGGTGCAGATCGGACTGCTGCCGGTGGCCCGGCTGTTCGGCGCGGTCGGGCTGTTCGGCACGACCGCGGGCGTGGTCCTCTTCCACGTGGCGTACGGGCTGCCGTTCGCGATCTTCCTGCTGCGCAACTACTTCGCCGAGATCCCGCGGGAGATGCTGGAGGCCGCCCGCATGGACGGCGGGTCGGAGTGGATGATCTTCCGCAGACTGGTGCTGCCGGTGGGTCGTCCGGCGATCGCGAGCCTGGCCATCTTCCAGTTCCTGTGGGTGTGGAACGACATGCTGGTGGCGCTCATCTTCGCCGACAGCGGTTCACAGCCGCTCACGGTCGCCCTGCAGTCCCAGATGCGGCAGTTCGGCACCAACATCGACGTGCTCGCGCCCGGGGCCTTCCTGTCGCTCATCGTGCCGCTGGTGGTCTTCTTCGCGTTCCAGCGGCACTTCGTGGAGGGGGTCATGGCCGGGTCCGTGAAGTAGCGGGCGGAATCCAGCGAGGACGGGTGCGGCGGCACTCCGGAGGTCTTCCCCGACGGTCGTCCCGACGACCCAGCGGCCCAGCGGCCGGGACGGGGTACAGGGATTCCTGCGCTGTGTCGCCGCACCCGTCGTCGTCCTCAGCGGGCTCGGGTCACGGACGTCGTGCCGACCCGTCGTCACTTCTGCGTCGCGAGGCCGGCACCAGCACGGCCACCACGGCAACGGCCCAGGCGATGCCCAGTGTCCACACGACAGGGGCAGAGACGAACTGGACGGCGCCCAGGGGGAGGGTCAGAACTCCCAGGACGGTCAGCCCCGGCCGAAGCGCTCCACGGCGATGTCGTGGCCGAGACCGCGGCGGTTGACGCGCGTCCTGGTGCCGTCCGGCACACGGCGGCTGTTGAGTGCCCACCCCAGAGCCTGGTCGAGCAGGCCCCCGACGAGAAGGCCCACCGCCATGCCGCCGAGCGGTACTCCGCCGTGGTCGATGCCGCCGCCTCCCTGCGCGGCGAGGTCCCACATGAGGACGGTCCCCTCGACGGCGTTGCCGAGCAGGCAGAGCCCCATGACGGGAAGCGCGAGGATGCCCCACCCGTACCACCTGACCACCGAGATCCTCTCCTTGTCCCGCCGGGCGGCCCTCCGCCGTCAGCGATCCGCAGTTTCCGTCACCGGTGATCCACCGTTCCACAACACTTATGGCCCCGACGGCGGTTGACGACTCCTCCGACGAGGGGGCGCCGACGCCGCCGATCCACGACGACACACGCTCCTGCCGGGCTCTCACACCGCGACGGGCGACGGCAGCGGTCGCCGAGGCGCCCCGGAAGCGGGCGCTGCCAAGGCCTCGCCGGTGTGGAATCGTCTGGCACCGGATCAGGCGCCGCCTCCCGCCTCCTCGGCACGGTGCACGCGCTCGCGCACACGCGCCGGGTACCACTCGGTGAAGCGGATCGCGAGGACGAGAAGGACGATCGGGATCACCCAGTTCAGCCAGTCGGCGCCGGCGGCGACCCGCAGGGCGACCAGTCCCAGGACGGCGGTGACCGCGAAGACCAGACCCCACACCAGCGTCAGCACCTGGTTGGTGCGCCGGAACGCGGGAGTCCCCCAGACCTCACGGGGAGTGGACTCACGGGCGTACTGCTCGGTGAAGGGCACGACCGCGAGCGACCCCAGGGCGACAAGGGCGATCACCCCGTTGGCCAGGACCTGCGCGTAGGTCTCCAGCCAGATCACGTCGTTCCGGTCGAGGACCAGGCCCAACAGGGTGATGGCGGTGAAGAAGGCGATGCCGGTGACATCGAGCAGCTTCACCGAGCCGCGGGCCGCGTCCGGGACGGTCAGCGCCACCGAGGCGACGAGACCCACGACAGCGGCGAGTTCCCAGGTGCTGGGCCCGGCGACGATGTCGAAGGCGATCCACGGAACGAAGGCGAAGAACACGTTGCCGCGACCGCGCGGCCGCCCGGCCGAGGGTGGCGTCTCCATCGGCACCTCCGAACGTGGAGCGGTGGGTCCGGTTCCGGTGCCCCCCATGCTGCGCCAGGAGGACCCGGCCCGCATCAGGACCGCGCCCGCGCGGTGGTAGGAGCAGCGCGGGCACCGGTCCCGGCCCGGCCCCGGCGTCTCGGCGGCGGCGGTCCGGTCCGCGCGCGGCGCCGGCCGGCACCCGCCTCTTCTGCCTCGCTCCGGACGCGGCGCCGCCGGCTCAGGCCGTGGACACCCCTGAGGCCGAAGGACCCCCGCTCCATGGGTGCGGGGGTGCTGCGAGCGCGGTGGGTGGCCGGGCCGGGAGCCGGGTCCTCCGGTGGCCCGTCGCGTTCAGCGGCCCTCGGCCGTCACCGCCGCGTAGCCCGGCAGGACGACGTCGCGGATGATCGCGTTCCGCTCGTCGAAGGGCAGGAACGCGCTCTTGAGCGCGTTGACCGTGACCTCGCGCAGGTCCTCCGCTCCCCAGCCCGCCTCCGTGACGAGCAGTCCCATCTCCCGCGTCATGGTGGTCGCCGAGACCAGGCGGTTGTCGGTGTTGAGGGTGACCCGGAAGCCCAGGTCGCGCAGGAGCGTGATGGGGTGCGCGGCGATGGAGTCCGCGGCGCCCGTCTGGAGGTTGGACGTCGGGCAGACCTCCAGCGCGATGCGGCGGTCGCGTATCCAGCCCGCGAGGCGGCCGAGCTTGCCGTCCACAATGTCCTCGGTGAGCCGGACGCCGTGGCCGATCCGCAGCGCGCCGCAGACCTGTACGGCCTGGTGGATGCTGGGCAGGCCGTGGGCCTCGCCCGCGTGGATGGTGAAGGGCATGTTCTCGCGGCGCAGGTACGCGAAGGCGGCGAGGTGGTCGGCGGGCGGGAAGCCGTCCTCGGCCCCCGCGATGTCGAAGCCGACGACGCCCGCGTCGCGGTGGGCGACGGCGAGGCCGGCCACCTCGCGGCTGCGGTCGGTCATGCGCATCGCGCACAGCAGGGTCCCCACGCGGACGGGGGTGCCCGCGGCTGCGGCCTTCGCCATGCCGGCGGCCAGGCCCTCCTGCACGGTCCCGACGACCTCGGCGAGGGTGAGGCCGCGGTGCACCAGCAACTCGGGGGCGTAGCGCACCTCGCCGTAGACGACGCCGTCGGCGGCCAGGTCCAGCACGTACTCCTCGGCGACGCGCAGCAGCCCCTCGCGGGTGCCCATCACGGCGATCGTGTGCTCGAAGGTGGCGATGTAGCGGACCAGGTCGCCGGAGTTCGCCGCGTCGTAGTACCAGGCGGCCAACTTCTGCGGGTCGGTGGCGGGCAGGGGGTGGCCGATCTCCGCGGCCAGTTCGACCAGGGTGTCCGGGCGCAGGCCGCCGTCGAGGTGGTCGTGGAGGACGGCCTTGGGGAGCCGGCGTATCAGGTCGGTGTCGAGGGCGGTCACGCGCTGCGCTCCTGGTCGGCGGTGTCGGTGGCGGCGGGCTGGAGAAGGTCCCAGCGGTTGCCGTAGGGGTCCTGGAAGACGGCGACCGAGCCGTACGCCTCGTGGCGCGGCTCCTCCAGGAAGACCACGCCCGCGGCGCGCATCCGCGCGTGGTCGGCCGCGAAGTCCTCGGTGTGCAGGAAGAAGCCGACCCGGCCCCCGGTCTGGTCGCCGACCCGCGAGAGCTCCGCGTCGTTCTTGGCACGGGCGAGCAGCAAGCCACTGCCCTCAGCACAGCCCGGCGGGCGCACGACGACCCAGCGGCTCCCGCCGGGGCGCGGGGCGTCCTCGACGAGCTCGAAGCCGAGGGCGCCGGTGTAGAAGGCGATGGCCTCGTCGTAGTCGGGGACGACGAGGGTGACCAGGGCGATGCGGGACATGCGCCAACGTTATACGTAACACCACGCCGCGGGCAAGAAAGTCCCTCCGGGGCGGGGAGCGCCGGGCATGGGCCGGAGCGGGATGCGGTGGAAGGGGGCGCGCTGCGGGCCGCACATGGACGCCTCCAGGGCGGCCCGGGCGGCCGGTGGCCGGGGCGCGGTGGCCGGGGCGTGGTGGCCGGTGGCCGGGGCGCGGTGGCCCGGGCGCGGTGGCCGGGGCGTGGCCCGGGCGCGGTGGCCGGGGCGTGGCCCGGGCGCGGTGGCCGGATTCGATGCGGTCGGGGCCACACCGTGTGCGGGGAGACCGCGAGACCGGCCTTCGCGAAGGCCGCCGTCAGCCCCGTCGCGACGGCGGCCTCGCCGCTCCCCGAGGAGGGGCGGCGACGAGGAGCCGGGCTCCCCCCGCGACGCCCGCCCGCCCCGGCGGCTTCCGCCGCACTACCGCGTGCCGCACATCACACGGGGCGGCTGGCGGGCCGGCGGCATGCACACGGTGGTTTCCACACCGTGGCTCACGGCCCGTCCCGGCCGGCCCGCACGGCTCTCGGGCACGGGGCGCGGTGACCGGGGCGTTCACCGCGCCCGTGCCCGTGGGCGGAGCCGGTCGGCCCATGCCCAGGTCCGTTCAGTCGGTCCAGTCGGCTCAGGTCCGTTCAGTCGGTCCAGTCGGCTCAGTCGGTCACGACGTGGCCGTCGCGCAGTTCGAGGACGCGGTCGGCGAGGGCGATGAGCGTCGGGTCGTGGGTGGCGACGAGGGCGGTGACGCCTTCGCTGTGGACGACGGCGCGCAGGAGTTCCATCACGGCGCGCCCGGTGTCGGCGTCGAGCTGGCCGGTGGGTTCGTCGGCGATGATCAGGGCGGGGCGGTTGGCCAGGGCGCGGGCGATGGCGACGCGCTGCTGCTGGCCGCCGGACATCTCACCGGGGCGCTGCTCGGCGTGCCCCTCGAGGCCGACGAGGGAGAGCAGCAGGGCGACGCGTTCCTCGCGTTCGCGGCGAGGGGTGTTGCGCAGCCGCAGGGGGACGCCGACGTTCTCGGCGGCGGTGAGGATGGGCAGCAGGCCGAAGGACTGGAAGATGAAGCCCATGCGGTCGCGGCGCAGCGCGAGCAGTTCGCGTTCGCCCAGGCCGTCCAGGACGGTGCCGTCGACCGTGACCCGGCCGGAGTCGGGGCGGTCCAGGCCGCCGACGATGTTCAGCAAGCTCGTCTTGCCCGAGCCCGAGCGGCCCTTGAGCGCCACCAGCTCCCCCCGGCCCACGCTCAGGGACACGCCCCGCAGCGCGCGCACGGCCGTGTCCCCCGTGCCGAATGTGCGCACCAGGTCCTCGACCACGACCATCGCATCGGAGGCCGCACCGTCGCCCACAGGGCCTTCAGGTCGCTCCAGCAGTCCCTCGCTCATGGCGGTCAGCATAGACGGCACCCGACGGCACCATCGTTCACATACCCGTAATAAAGTCATGCTTAGATCGTGATCAACATCTGACCGTCTGCCCCCCGCACCCCGCCTTCGGGTGACAATGGGACATCCGCGCGAATGCCGCACGGCGCCGGGCGTAGGCTTCAGTTCTTTTTCACACCTCATCACTCCGCGGTGAGGTAGCCCAACACTCGCAACACATCGTTACGGGCGTCGAGAACGGGGGGCATGGTGCCGGGCTTCGTCTTGCTGCGCCTGCGCGCGCACCGGCTGCTACTCGCTGCCGCACTGCTGTCGATCCTTCTGACCACCTGTGCGGTGGCCTCATTGGCGGCGTTCAGCGGCGCGGTGGGGGACGCCGGACTCCGGCGGGCGCTGCAGGGACCATCGGCCGGCAGGACCCTGATCGACGTCACGTCGGACGTGTCGGGCAAGGACATCCAGCAGGTGGACTCCCGCGTGCGGGCGGCCGTCGCGCAGGGCTACGACGGCCTGCCGGTGCGCGTCTGGTCGAGCACCCGCTCGGCTTCGTACGGCTTGCCGACACATCTGCGCCCGGCAGGGGCCCCGCGGTCGGGCGACCCGGACCTCACTCTGCTCGCCAGCCTCGAGCGTTCACGGGTGACGCTGGTGGAAGGCGCCTTCCCGGACGCCCCGCGCCACGCAAACCCCGTGCCGGTGGCGCTGCCGGCGACCGCCGCCCGTTCCCTCGGCTTGCGGCCAGGGGACCAGATCACACTGGCCGACCGGCTCGGCGGACCGCCGCTACGGGTCCGGCTGACGGGTACGTACCGGCCCACCGACCCGAACGCCCTGTACTGGCGGCTCGACCCGCTGGCAGGGCGCGGCGTGCGGACGCTGTCCTTCACGACCTACGGTCCGCTGCTGGTAGACCCGAAGGCCTTCACCACGGGCGTCGTTCCGCCGGCCGAGATGGCGTGGATGGCCCGAGCCGACTTCGGGGCCATGACCACCGCCCGCATCGACCAGGTCGGTCAGGACGTCCGTCGGACGGTGAAGCAGCTGAGCGCCATGGACTCCGGTGCTGTCTCCGCCAGCAGTGAGTTGCCAGGCCTGCTCGCCGACGTGAAGGGAGGGCTCCTGGTCAGCCGGTCGACCCTGCTGATCAGCACGCTGCAGCTGGTGTTGCTCGCCACGCTGTCCCTGCTGCTCGTCGCGTCGCTGCTGGCAGGAGAACGGGCGGGCGAGATTGCGCAGTTGCGGGTCCGCGGCGGTTCGCGCGCCCTGACCACCGCCCTCTCCGCCGCCGAGGCGCTGCTCCTGGTGGTGCCCGCCGCGGTGGCGGGACCGCTCCTGGCGGGCTGGTTGGTGCGGCTGCTGGCCGGGCATGGCGCGCTGCCCCGGGCCGAGGTGCGTCTCCAGCCCTCCTTCACCACAGCCGCCTGGGTGGCCGTGCTGACAGCGCTGGCCTGCGCGCTCGTCGTGCTGGCGCCGTCGTTGCGGCGTTCGGGCCCGTATGCCCGGGAGCAGGCGGCCGCAACGAGGCGACGTGCGCTGCCGGCCGCCCTGCAGGCGGGCGCGGACCTCTCCCTGGTGGTTCTGGCTGCTCTGGCGTACTGGCAGCTCTCCGGCCGCGAAGCCGGGACGGGAGTGCTGAGCGCCGACACGTCGGGGAAGCTGGGGCTCGACCCGGTGCTGGTGGCAGCGCCCGCACTCTGCCTGCTGGCGGGAGCCGTCATGGCACTGCGTCTGCTGCCCCTGGCCGCGCGGCTGGGCGAGCGGCGGGCGGCCAGGAGCTCCGGGCTGTACGCCTCCCTGGTGGGCTGGCAGTTGTCGAGGCGCCCGGGACGCGGCGCCGGGTCGGCGCTGCTGCTGGTCTTCGCCGTCTCGCTCAGCATGTTCGCGATCGCCGAGAACAGCAGCTGGTCGCTATCCCAGCGAGATCAAGCCGACTTCGCCGTCGGCGCGGACATCCGCGTGGACGGCTCGTCGACGCCGCCATTCGGGCAGGGCGGCGTCTACGACCGCCTGCCGGGCATCAAGGCCGTCACCCCGGCCGGGCGCTCCACCGTCTCCTTGCCTCAGGACCGGAACGCGACCCTGCTGACCATGGACGCGCCGACTGCGGCCCGCGTGATGAGGTTGCGCGACGACTTGTCCACCACTTCCCTGACGGAGCTCACGAAGCCACTGCGCACGGACGAGGCCGAGGAGGGGAAGGACGGCTTCGCCCTGCCCGCCGACACGTCCCGGCTTCGCGTGACCGCCCGCGTCCAGGCGTCCCGCCCCGGCGGCCAGGGGCACTGGAGCGAGGTGACCGACGAGCTGTACGCGACCGTCGTCGACCGCTACGGCGTCCCCTACACCATCGCCCTGGGGCTCGTTCGCGCCGACGGGCGGCTCCGCACGCTGGAGGCGGACCTGAGCACCGAGGCAGGAAGGGCCGCCGGCGCGACGCCGGCCGGCCCACTGTGGGTCACCTCCTTCCGGGCCCGCTATCTGGTTCCGCCACGCAACGAAAACCACCGGCTCACTGTCACCCTCGTGGCCGGAGTGACTGCCGCCGGGAAGGTGGAAGCGGTTCCCGCTCCCACCGGTGCGACATGGACCGAGAACGCGGCGATGCAGGACCCCGACTTCCCGACGAACCCGGAGAACGGCTACGTCCCCTCCTCTGCCGAGCCGCCGCGCTCCGACGCGCGCACCCCGCTGGCCGTCGACTACCGGACCGGCGAGGCGCCCTATGAGTCTCGTGGCGGCGGGGCCGAGGCATCCGTCACGCTGCGCGCCGGTCCGCCACCACCGCAAGCACTCCCCGCGGTCGCCACGGACGCCTTCCTCCGGGCCGTCGACGCCGAAGTCGGCGCCGAGATGCCGCTGGAGGTGGCAGGCGTGCAGCTGAGGGTCAAGATCACCGGCGCGGTCCGCGCGCTCCCCACTACCGGGGACGGGTCCGCGGGCAACGGCGGAGGTGCGCTTCTCATGGACCTGGCAAGTATCGACCAGGCGCTGTCCTCCCAGAACGCAACGCCGCTGGAGCCGTCCGAGTGGTGGCTCGCGACGGAGCCGGGCGCCGCCGGGCAAGTGGCGAAGACGCTCCGCGACCGCGGGGACGTCACCTCCGTGCTGGTGCGCGAGGAGGCGCGGGCGGAGTTGGGCCGCGACCCGCTGGGCGCGGGTCCGCTGTCAGCGCTGCCGGCCACGGTGGTGGCCGCCACGGTGCTGGCGGCCGTCGGTTTCGCGGTGGCCTCGGTCGGCGCGGTCCGCGAGCGCTCCACGGAGTTCGCGGTGCTGCGGGCACTGGGCGTCAGGCAGCGATCGCTGGCCCGGGTGATCGCGGCGGAGCAGGGAATCGTGGTCGCGGTCGCGGTGGCGGTCGGCGTGGTGCTCGGCGGGTTCCTGACCCGGCTGATCGTTCCGTTGATCGTGCTGACCTCCGGGGCGCAGACGCCGGTCCCGGCCGTACGGGTGGAGTTGCCGGCCGGACCGCTCCTGCCGCTGATCGCCGCAGTGGCCGTGCTGCCATTGCTCGCAGTGGTCCTGACGGCGGTACGAGCGGAAGATCCGGCGCGGGCTCTGCGCCGGCAGGGAGGTGAGTGACGTGACCGCATCCCGAGTGCGCCGTCAGGAATCATGGACATGGGCCCGCCTGCGGGCCGCGCCCGGCGGGGCGCTCGCGCTGGCCGCGCTGGTGCTGGTCACCGCGTTCCTGGCTGCCGCGCTGCCGCGCACCGTCGACGCCTACGAGGACGCCGCGCTGCACGACATGCTCCGCCAGGCGTCCCTGCCCGACCGAAGCGTCAACGCCACCGTTGAGGTGCAGGTTCCCCCCGGGGTCGACGAGAACCCGTTCCCGGAGCGCGACCTGGCCGCCACGGAGAACGCGTTCGTCCACGCCGTGCGGCCGCCGCTGACGCTGGACGCCTCACAGGGGGTACACGGGGTCCGCAACGCCGACCCCGCGCGCGCCTCCGCCCCGGAACTGCCTCGTCCCAGCCGGAAGTACGACCCGCGCATGACGCTGGTGGCCCAGCCCCGCCTCCACGAAGCCGCGCGGCTCGTCTCCGGGCGTCTGCCGGGCACGGCGAAGCGTGCCGGAGACGTGGAGGCCGTGCTGACGGCGGACACCGCGAAGAGACTCGGTGTGCGTACGGGATCCACCATCCAGCTCCCGACGACCAACGGCGGCCTGCTCACCGTGCGGGTGACCGGGATCGTCGCCCCCCGTGACGCCGGCGCGGCCTTCTGGAACGCCGAGCCGGACCTGCGCTCCCCGACGCTCGTCACCGTCCCCGGGTCGTCGCGCAGCGACCCCGAGCACTACTGGCACTTCAGCGCGCTCATCTCGACGGACGCCTCGGCGAAGGTCCTCGAGCTGACCGGCGGTGCCCTGCTGTACTGGCACCAGCCGGTCGACGTCACCGAGCTCGCCGCCCACGACGTTCCGGCCCTGCTCGACCGCCTGACCTCCTTGACCGGCGGTCCCGACGCGCAACGGCTGCGCGACGTCACGGGGACACCGGGCTTCACCGTCGCGCCGGACGGCCTGGCCTCGCTACTGGCGCCGTTCGACCGCGAGCGGGCTGCGGCGTCCCCCCTGGTCCTGGTGGCCACATTGGGAGTCGGGTCCGTGGCGGGCGTGGTCCTGCTGATGGCAGGCGGCCTGATGGCGGCGCGCCGCCGCACCGAGGTCCAGCTGCTGCGGGTGCGGGGCGGCGGGCGCGCCGCGCTGGCCCTGCGTCTGCTCGGGGAGAACGCGCTGATCGTGCTGCCCTGCGCGGTCGCCGGGACGGCGCTCGCCCTGGTGCTGGTGCCCGCCGGCCGCTCCGGTATGGCGATCGCGGCAGGCGCGGTAGTAACAATGGTCGCCACACTCGCCTCGCCCGTAAGGACGATGGCGCTGTCCGGACGCTTCGGCCTTCCCGAGCGGGAGGACCTCGCCGAGGCACGCCCCTCACGCCGCCGTACGGTGGCCGAACTGACCATAGCTGTAATCGTGATCGCCACTGTGGTGGCGCTGCGACGCCGGGGCACAGCGGCCGGAGAAGCGGACCCGTTCACGGCAGCGGCGCCGGTTCTGGTGGCGGTGCTCGCCGCGCTGGTCCTGCTGCGTCTGTATCCGCTGCCGCTGCGGATGCTGGCCCGGCCGGCGGCCCGGCTGCGGGGTCCGGTGCTGCACTTGGGGCTGGCGCGAGCGGGCCGGACGTCCTCCTCGGCGGCGCTGCCGCTGCTGGCGCTGCTGGTGGCGCTCGCGGTGACGTCGTTCGGCGGCTCGGTGCTCGCCGGTGTGGAGGCCGGACGGGACCACGCCGCCATGCGGGCGGTCGGTGCCGACGCACGCATCGACTCGGTCAACGTCCTCCCGGCCGGCCTCGCGGAACGCGTGCGGAAGGTGAGGGGCGTGCGCCACATCACCTCGGTACGCGTCGAGACGGGGCTGTCGACGGTCCCGGCCGGCACGTCGTACTCTCTGGTCATCGTCGATCCCGTGGCATATGGCGAGCTTGTCTCTGCCACGGGGCTCGGCGCGCCCTTCCCGGCGAGGGCGCTCGCCGGTGGCGACGACGGGGTTCTGCCCGCTGTCGTCTCGCCCCGACTGGCAACGGAGTTCCGCAGAGCCGACGCGACGGTGCTCGCGTACGCGGGTGCGACAAAGGTTCGCGCGGTCGCTGTCCAGGACGAGACACCGGCCGTCTCCGGCGGCGAGTTCGTCATCGTCTCGGCGCCCGCCATGGCGCGGGCCCACGCGGACAAGCCCGCCGCTCTCCTGGACCCGACGACACTGTTCGCGACCGGACCGACGCTGGACGGGCGAGGCCTCAGCGCCCTCGCGCGGCAGAAGGACGCGGGGCTCACTGTGGCACTGCGGGCGCAGGAGCGGGCCCGGTTCGGCGGCTCGGCCCTGCAGTCCGGTGCGCGCGACGTCTACCTGGCAGCGGTGGCGGGCGCCGCCGGCTACAGCGTGCTCGCCCTTCTCCTGTCGCTGCTGCATCACGCGCCACAGCGCAAGGCGCTGCTGGCGCGCTTGCGGACCATGGGGATGACAGGCCCTGGACGGCAGTGGCTTGCGGTCCTGGACATGCTGCCGCAGGTTCTGCTGGGCGCGATCGGTGGCATCCTGGTCAGTCTGGCCACGGTGTCCCTGCTGCGTCCCTCCGTCGACCTGACCGCCCTGGCGTTCAACTCCCGCGCGACGAACGCGGACATATCGGGCGCGGTGCTGCGTATCGACACGGCCTCGCTACTGCTGCCGGCGGCCTTTTTGGTGCTGCTGGCCTGTGTGGTGCTGGCCGTTCAGGCCTGGCTGACGGGACGACGGGGAGAAGCCACCGAACTCCGGATAGGGGAACGATCATGAGTCAGGACACAACCGTGGGCGCCGAGCGCGACCGCGTCACGCTGGCGGAGCTGGAACGACGGGTCAACGAGAGCCGGGAGCAGCCCGCGTACGGGCACGACGCCCTGATCGTCTGCGACCGGCTGGTGCGGATCTTCACCGCGCAGGGCGTGGAGGTGCAGGCCCTGCAGGGACTGGACCTGCTGGTGCAGCAAGGCGAACTGATGGCCCTGGTCGGGGCGTCGGGCAGCGGGAAGTCCACCCTGCTGAACGTCCTGGCCGGGCTGGACACCCCCACCGCGGGGGCGGCCTCCGTGGCCGGCTTCGACCTGCTCGCCATGGACGCCCGCTCGCGCCTGCGCTACCAACGCGAGGTCGTCGGCTTTGTGTGGCAGCAGACCTCGCGCAACCTGCTGCCCTACCTGACGGCCCTGCAGAACGTCCTCCTGCCCATGCGTCTGTCCGGCCGGGTCAAGGGCCGCAAGGCACGCGTCGACCGCGCCACCGAACTGCTGGACATGATGGGCGTCGCCTACTGCGCCGACCGCCGCCCCCAGCAGATGTCCGGCGGCGAACAGCAGCGCACCGCCATCGCCGTCGCCCTGGCCAACCACCCGTCCCTGGTGCTGGCCGACGAGCCCACCGGGCAGCTGGACTCGGCCGCCTCCGAGCAGGTCTTCGGCGCGTTCCGCACCGCCAACAGGGAACTCGGCACCACGATCGTCGTCGTCACGCACGACCAGGCCGTGGCCGAGGCGGTCGACCGCACCGTCGCCATCCGCGACGGCCGCACCGCCTCCGAGGTCGTCCGCCGCACCAGCACCGACGATGAGGGCCGCACCACCGTGCACGCCAGCGAGTACGCCACCGTGGACCGCTCCGGCCGCCTCCAGCTGCCGCGCGACTTCACCCAGGCTCTCGAGATCCGCAACCGCGTCATGCTGGAGCTCGAACCCGACCACATCGCCGTCCGCCCCGACCGCCCCGTCGAGGACTGACGGTCCCCAGGGCGCCCACGCGTCCGGGGCCGCCCGCACCGCTCGCCGACCGCACCATGGTCTGCGGCGCCCGGGCGGCCCCGGACGCATATCCCGTTGCGCCCAGAGCGTGATCGCCCATGCCGGGCCGCGCGAGCGGGCACAGTGGCCGGTATGAGACTGCTGACGCTGGGTGGTACGGATTTCGTGGGACGCGCCGTCGTCGAGGCCGCACTCGAACGGGGCTGGGAGGTGACGGTGTTCCACCGCGGCAAGCACCAGGCTCCGCCCGGCGCCACCGCCCTGCTCGGGGAGCGCGGTGCCGAGGGCGGTCTCGCCGCCCTCGCGGACGGCGAGTGGGACGCCGTCGTGGACACCTGGTCGGGCGCACCCGCCGCCGTGCGGGAGACGGCCCGTCTGCTGGCCGGCCGTGCCCGGACGTACGCCTACATCTCCAGCCGCTCCGTGTACACCTATCCCGCGGCGGCCGGACTCGACGAGGACGGTCCCGTCGTGGACGCCTCCCCCGGCGACGGAGCCGACGTCGACTACGCCCGTGCCAAGCGCGGCGGCGAACTCGCGGCCGCCGAGTCCTTCGGCGAGCACGCCCTCCTGGTGCGCGCGGGCCTCATCCTGGGGCCCTACGAGAACATCGGCCGCCTGCCCTGGTGGCTCACCCGCATCGCCCGCGGCGGCCCCGTCCTCGCCCCCGGCCCGCGCGACCTGCCCCTGCAGTACATCGACGCCCGCGACCTGGCCGCCTGGGTCCTGGACGCCGCGCGGTCCGGCCTGGGCGGCCCCTACAACCTCGTCAGCCCGCCCGGGCACACCACCACCGGCGAACTCCTCGACGCCTGCGTCGCGGTGACCGGCTCGGACGCCGAACTGCGCTGGACCGCACCCGAGGCGGTGCTGTCCGCGGGAATCGAACCCTGGACCGAGCTTCCGGTGTGGCTCCCGCCGGGCGAGCTCCACGACACGCTGCACACCGGCGACGTCTCCCGCGCCCTGGCCACGGGCCTGCGCTGCCGGCCCGCCGCCGAGACCGTCGCCGACACGTGGGAGTGGATGCGTTCCCTGAACGGCGCGGCACCCCTGCGCCCCGACCGGCCGGCCGTCGGCCTCGACCCGGCGAAGGAGGCCGAGGCGCTCGGCCTGTGAGCGACGCCGGCCGGGGGGCGCCGGCCGGTCAGGGGCGCCGGCCGGTCAGGGGGCGGTCAGTCAGGAGCAGGTCGGTTCGGGGCGGGTCGGTCCGAGGCGGGTCTGGGCCGGGGCGACCAGGACTTCTTTCAGACGGGCGAGTTCGGCCGCCGTCAGGCCGCGGTCGCGCAACCAGCGGCCCGCGCCGCCGTGGGCGGTGTGAAGGGTGCTGAGGAAGCGGCGCATGACGCCCGGCTCGGAGGCCATGTAGGCATGCTCCACCGCGGGGAGGTCGCGATAGGAGGGGAAGCGGGTCAGGCGGGCCCGGAGGCGGACGACGCGCTGCGCGGTGAGCGCGTAGTCCGCGGCGATGGCCGTTGCGGAGACCCCCACCGCGTCGAGCAGCAGGGCCGCGAGCACGCCGGTGCGGTCCTTGCCCGCGGCGCAGTGGAAGACGACGGCGTGGTGGTCGGTGTCGGCGACGACGCGGGCCGCCGCGACCAGCGAATCGCCGCTGCCGTCGAGCAGTCCGAGGTAGAAGCCGGTCGTGTCGCCGTCGTCCTCGGTCATCGCGGGGACCGCGTCGGTCACCAGCGCCTGCACCCTGCTGACCGGCAGGTTCATCCGGCGCACAGCGGTGTCCGCCAGCAGGCCGTGCCCCTCGCAGGCGGCCTCGTCGGGGGCGCGCAGGTCGAGAACGGTACGCAACCCGTAGCGGCCGAGGAGTACTTCGACGTCCTGCGCCGTGGCCTCCTGGAGGGTACTGGCCCGGAAGACGACGCCGCGCCGGGTCGTGCCCCCGCCCCGCACGGGCAGACCGCCCAGATCACGGATGTTGTCGACCTCCGCCAGCTGAACCCAGCGCGGCAGCTCGTCGGTGACGTCGTCCTGCTCGGCCTCCACGGCGCCCTCCTCGTACGGTCCCTGGCACATCGTGCCGTGCGGCGGCCGCCCGGTCCACCGGCCGGACCCGCCGGCGTGGGGCGTGGCGGTATCGTCGGCTGGTCCCCGCGACCGCACGGGACGACCACCGACCGGAGGGTGCCCGCCATGGCCCGGCCCGAGCTGTCCGGGGAGCCGCCGGTGCGCACGGAGCGGCACGGCCGGGTGCTGCTCATCCGGATGTGCCGCGCGCACAAGCGCAACGCCGTGGACCGGCAGCTGGCCGGGGCGCTCGACACGGCGTTCAACACCCTGGAGGACGATCCGGAGCTATGGGCCGGTGTCCTCACCGGCTCCGGCGGCGTCTTCAGCGCGGGCAGCGACCTGGGCGCCATCGGCGACTACGTCACCGAGCGCGGCGGCGAGTACGGGCTGATCCGCCGTCACCGGCGCAAGCCGCTGCTGGCCGCCGTGGAGGGCGCCGCGCTGGGCGGCGGGATGGAACTGGTCCTCGCCTGCGACCTGGTGGTGGCCGCGTCGACCGCCCGCTTCGGGCTGCCGGAGGTGCGCCTCGGCCTCGTCCCCACCTGCGCGGGACTGTTCCGCGGCCCGCGCGCCCCGCCCGTCAACCTGGCCAGGGAGATGGTGCTGACCGGCGACTGTGTCGACGCCGCGCGAGCGCACGCCGCCGGCCTGGTCAACCGCGTCACCCCCGAGGGCGAGGCGCTCGAGGGCGCCCTCGCGCTCGCGGCGCGGATCTGCGAGAACGCCCCGGTCGCCGTCCAGGCGAGCCTGACGGCGATGGACGCCTGGCTGTCGGGATCCGACGAACTGGGCTGGCGGGCCACCGAGGAGGCGACCCGCACCGTGCTGGCCTCCGCGGACGCGCGCGAAGGCATCACCGCGTTCCGCGAGCGGCGCCCGCCCCGCTGGACCGGCCGATGAGCCACCGGTAACCGGCGGGTACACGCACCCGGGTGACTCCGGCGTGCGCCGCGCCGGGGGCCGGGCTTATCTGGAAGCCGTGACCGGTGTCGTCCGGAGCGGTCCGCCGCGCAGGAGGCGCCCCGAGTGAGGAGCTTCCTCTTGGCACGCAGGATTCCGCCGACCACCGCGGTCGCCGTGGTGTTCGTCGCCGCGCTGTTCATGGCGATCATGGACACCACCATCGTCAACGTCGCCGTGCCGGCCATCGGTGAGGACTTCGGCGTGCCCGCCTCGGGGCTGGGCGGCGTCAACATCGGCTATCTGGTCAGCCTGGCCGTGTTCATCCCCGTCGCCGGATGGCTCTCCGACCGGTACGGCACCCGCCGGGTGTTCCTGGCCGCGCTGGTCGCCTTCACCGGCGCGTCGGCGCTGTGCGCCATGTCGACCAGCCTGGAACAGCTCACCCTGTACCGGATCCTGCAGGGCGCCGGCGGCGGCCTGCTCGTCCCGGTCGGCCAGACGATGCTCTTCCGGGCCTACCCGCCCGCCGAGCGGATCAAGGCGCAGCGCGCGCTGATGGTGCCGACCGCGATCGCCCCGGCCGTCGGCCCGGTGCTGGGCGGCTGGCTGTGCGACGCCGTGTCCTGGCACTGGGTCTTCCTGGTCAACCTGCCCGTGGGGGCGGCGGCCGTCGTCTTCGGCCTCCTCTTCCTGCCGGACTACCGGCTGGACCGCCCCGGGCGCTTCGACCTCCTCGGCTTCCTGCTGGCCGGTGGCGGCCTCTCGCTGACGCTGTACGCGCTGGCCAACGGCGCCGGCGACGGCTGGGGCACGACGGGCATCCTCGTGCCGCTGCTCCTGGGCGTCGCGGCGCTGGGCGCCATGGTGCTGGTGGAACGGCGGATCCGCATGCCCATGCTCGACCTGGAGCTCTTCAGGGACCGGCTGTTCCGGGCCAACACCATCGTGATGTTCCCGCTCAGCGCCGTCTTCCTCGGCACGGTGTGGCTCTACCCGATGTTCCTTCAGGAGGCGCTGGGTTTTGACGCCTTCGAGAGCGGCCTGGCGACCTGGCCGGAGGCGGTGGGCGTGATGGCCGCCGCGCAGATCGCCCCGCGCCTGTACCGGCGGATCGGGCCGCGCTGGCTCATGGTGGGCGGTTCGGCCGGGATGGGCGTCTGCGTGGCGGTGATGACCGGGTTCACCACGGCCACGTCGCCCTGGGTGCTGCGCGGGGTGCTCTTCGTCCTCGGCTACTGCATCGGGCACGTCATGATGTCGGCGCAGAACGCCGCCTTCGCCACCATCCCCGGCCCCTCGACCGGCCGGGCCGCGACCGTGTTCAACATGCAGCGGCAACTGGGAGGTGCCTTCGGGACGGCCCTCATCGCCACGCTCCTCACGGCGGTCGGCACGACGACCGTGACGGCGGGCGCCACCACGGCCAACCTGAGCGCCTACTACGCCGGTTTCGTGCTCTGCACGGGCCTGGCCCTCGTCTCCGCGGTCGCCGCCCTCTTCGTCTCCGACAAGGACGCGCTGGGCGTCGAGAGGCCCGGCCGGGGCCGCCACGCCCGCACCGGCAAGGCCGCGGCCTCGCCCGCCTCGTGAGGAGCGACCGGTCCGGTTCACTTGCTCAGCAGGGACCGAGCGGTCTCCTCGACCTGCCGGGCCTGGTCGTCCGTCAGGGGTACAGCTCGGCGGGCAGCGCTGCAGCGTGGGCGGCCGCCCCGTCGGGCGGCGGGACATCGGACGGCGGCTCGGCACCGGTCAGGACGGCCAGGTCCACGACGGGGATGCCGAGCACGGCCGCGAACCCGCCGAGCGGTTTCCGGGGTCAGCTCCTCGCGTCCGTGCCCCACCGCACCGCTCGTGGACGCCGTGAGGCACAGGCCCTTTACTGATCGTTTCAGAATGAGGTTCAGCAGGCGGCGGAGCATGTGAGGGGCAGGCCAGTTCGAGCAGCACGTGGTGGAGGTCGACGCGTTGTTCGTAGCGGGTGCGGAGCCGTTTGAACTGGTGCAGCCAGGCGAAGGCGCGCTCGACCACCCAGCGCACCTTGCCCAGTCCTGAGCCGTGGACGACACCGCGTCGGGCGATCATGGGCTTGATGCCGCGCTTCCACAGCATGCGGCGGTACTTGTCGAAGTCGTAGCCCCGGTCGGCGTACATACGCCGGGGCTTGCGGCGGGGACGTCCGCGCAGACCCCGGATCGGTGGGACCGCGTCCCGCAGTGGCAGAAGCCCCCGGGACGCCGGCCCAGCGTCAGCGCCGGCCGCCGCGGCGCGGCCGTTTCGGGCGCCACGGGACCGCACTCGACGCCGCCGAGGCCGAGGCCGTGGTGGCGCATCAGCCGTGCCATCGGCGCGCCGACATGCGAGGGACCCGTCATACGGGCAGCCTCCGCGGCCTGCCATCGAGGCATGCCCCGACTCGAACGCCTCCGCCCCGACCACGCCCCCGCGCTCCTGAAGTTCGAAGAGGAGAACCGGGCGTACTTCGCCGCGTCGATACCCGACCGGGGCGACGCCTACTTCGCGCACTTCGACGAGCGGCACCGGGCGCTGCTCGCCGAGCAGGAGGCCGGGCTCTGCCACTTTCACGTCCTGGTTGACGCCGTAAGGCGACGGCGACGGCGACGGCGACGGCGACGGCGGGATCCTGGGCCGGGTCAACCTGGTCGACGTGGCGGACGGGGCGGCCGAACTGGGCTACCGGATCGCCGAGAGCGCGGCCGGACGGGGCCTCGCCACCCACGGGGTTCACGAGGTGTGCGCCCGAGCCGCCGGGGAGTACGGGCTGACCGCGCTGTGGGCGGCGGCCACGCTCGACAACGCCGACTCGCGCGCCGTGCTGACCCGTCCCGGGTTCGTCTCCGTCGGGACGGTCGAACTGGACGGCAGGCCCTGGCTCCGGTTCGTCCGCGATCTGGGCAGCGGGACGGCGCCCTCCGCCGCCGGCTGACAGCGGGAGGCCAGGGCGCGCAGGGCCGGAAGGGCCGGCACGGCGATGCCGGGGAGGCTCGAGACGAGGATGAGCACGCCGTACACGACGGCGGTCCGCAGGCCCTGTTCGGCGCCCAGGCCCGCGGCGCCGAACGCCAGCGTCGCCGCCGCCTCCCGAGGGCCCCAGCCACCGATGTTGACGGGGAGTCCCATCACCAGCAGAGCCAGGACCAGCGGCGGTACGAGCGCGTCGACCGGCGCCGACGAGCCCGCGACGCGGGCCGCGACGACGAACAGGGCGACGTGGCCGGCGAGTCCCGCCGCGGACAGCGTGAGGACGCCGGGCCAGGTGCCGCGGTCGAGCAGCGCGCAGCGGACGTCGGCGAGCCCGGCGGTCAGCGCCCGCCGCCCCTGGGCGCCGCGCCGCCACAGCAGCCACCCGCCGAGGACCGCCAGCACCGCGAGCGCGGCGGCCGCGGCCTTCGCGGCGTCCCAGCCCGGCATGAGGTCCCCGGCGACGGCCTCGAGCAGGGAGGTGTGGGTCAGCAGGACCACGCCGCCGACGGCCATGACGACGACCTGGCCGCCGGCCCGCTCCAGGACCACGGCCCGTACGCCGCGGCCGACGTCGCCGGAGTGCCGGCCGTGCCGGACGGCCCGCTCGACGTCGCCGAGCACACCCGCCGGGAGCACCGCGTTGAGCAGCAGCGCACGGTAGTAGTCGGCCACGGCCCTGGACAGGCGGAGCCGCAGGCCCAGTCGGCGGGCGACCAGGCACCAGCGCCAGGCGCTGCACACGGTGGTGAACAGGCCGATGGCGAGGGCCGCGAGCACGGCGGGGCCGTCCACGACCCGCAGGCCGTCGACGAACGCGCCGGCGCCGAGCCGCCACACGAGCGCGGCGAGGATGCCCGCGCCGGTCAGCAGCCGCAGCCAGGCCCACAGCCGCCGCTTCACCGGCCCTCCCCTGCGGGCAGGGCGAGCAGGTCGCCGTGGCGGACGACGGCGGTCAGCCGTCCGGCCGCGCAGTCCGCGAGCCGGCGGCGCAGGTAGGGCTCCGCGGCGCCGGCCAGGCCGGGCTCCTGCTCGACTGCGGCGCCGACCCAGCCGCGCAGCCACTGCGCGGTGAGTGCGGACCGGTCCGCGCCGAGCCGCCAGGGGCTGGGCCGGGTCGTGACGGCGGCGCCGTACCGGGTGAACGCCCGGGTGGCGGCGGCGAGGGCGTCGGGACCGAGCAGTGCCCGGCCGCCGGCGCTTCGCCGCTGGTGCGCGTTGAAGGCGGCGGCGATGGCCGCGTCAAGCGGGTCGGGCGGCCCGAGTTCCACCTCGCCGACCACGCTGAGGCCGAAGAGCACGGGGACCCCGGCGGCGGTGCAGGTCGCGGCGAGCGCGTCGACCTCGTCGGCGGTGAGCAGGTCCAGCAGCGCGGAGGCGGTGACGAGCGACGTCCCGGCCAGGTCGTCCGCCGTGAGCCTCGTGAGGTCGCCCTCGTGCGTCTCGGCCGTGACGGGACTTCCTCCCGCCGTGCGGCCGGTGAGGCTCGCCGCCGCCAGGGCGAGCAGAGCGGGGTCGTGGTCGTGGAGGATCCAGTGCTGCGGTCCGGGCAGCCGTCCGCTGAGCCAGCGGCCCATGGAGCCGGTGCCGCAGCCGAGGTCGCGCAGGACGAGCGGGCCGCTGCCGCGGGACGTGCCCGCGAGGTGCTCGCGCAGCGGCCCGAGGAGGTCCGCGGCACGCGCCGCGGCGTCGGCGCCCTCGCGCAGGGCGAGCCAGTGCGGAGGGAAGGCGGCGGTCTCGGACGGGGTCATCGGGTTCCCTCCCGCAGCAGTTCCAGCACCGTGGCCATCTCCCGAGCGGCATGCTCCCAGCCGCGCAGCGTCGCACGCCGCAGGCGTGCCGCCGCCCGCAACCGGCCGCGCGCCCCGGCGTCGTCCAGCCAGCGGCGCAGCGCCGCGGCGAGCGCGGCGGCGTCCCCCGGCGGGACGAGGACCCCGGGTGGTGTGCCGTCCGGCGCCAGGCCCAGAGCGTCGGGCACTCCCCCGGCGGTGGTGGCCAGGACCGGGGTGCCCCGCATCAGGGCCTCGGTGACGACCATGCCGTACGTCTCGGCGCGGGAGGGCAGGACGAGCAGGTCGGCGGCGGCGTACTCCGCCGCGAGGGACTCGCCGGTGAGCGGGCCGGTGAGGTGCACGCGGTCGCCGAGGCCGTACCGGCCGATCAGTTCGCGCACCCGGGCGAGGTGTTCGCCGCTCCGGCCGTACGGGCCCACGCAGCGGCAGGTCCAGGGCCGGTCGGCGACCGCGGCCAGGGCCTCGGCCAGGACGTCGTGCCCCTTGCGCGGGGTCAGCGAGGCGACGCACAGCAGCCGCGTCCCGCCGTCGGTGCCGGAGGCGAGCGGCGCGGGGTCGGTGCAGGGCACGACGGTGTGCACCCGGCCCGCCGGCAGCGCGTGCCGTTCGGCGATGCGCCGGGCCGCCCAGGGACTGGTGGTGACGACGGCGGCCGCGGCACGCAGGGTCCGGCGTTCCAGGGCGTCGAGTGCGCGGGCCGCCGCGGGGTCGAGGCCGGTCTCGTCGGCGAGCGGCAGGTGCACCAGGACGGCGGTGCGCAGCCGGTGCGTGTGCGGGACGACGACCTCGGGGACGCCGCAGGCCACGAGCCCGTCGAGGAGGACGGCGGCGCCGTCCGGCACCGCCGCGAGCGCCCTTGCCAGTGCCTGCCGTGACGCGCTGTCCGGATACGGCCACGCACCGCGCACGGCCAGTTCCCGCAGCGGCCGGCCCGCCGCGGCCAGGCTCTGGCTCAGGCGGCGGTCGTAGACGTTGCCGCCGCTGGGCGTGGTGGCGTCGTCGACGTCGCCCGGGAGAACGGCGTACGCGGGGGCGGCCCCCGCCGGAGCGGGGGCGGCCGGGCGTGCGGGGCCGCTCACAGGGAACGCTCGTAGCTCGCCCAGGCGACGTGCGACTCGTGCAGGGTGACGCTGATGCCGGTCAGGCCGTGTGCGCCCGCCCCGAGCCTGCCCGCGGCCACGCGGTCGGCCAGGCGGTCGGCGATGACCTTGGCGAGGAACTCGGTGGAGGTGTTGATCCCGGTGAAGTCCGGATCGTCGTCGAGGTTGCGGTAGTTGAGCGCGGCCAGGACCGCCTTCAGCTCCTGGGTCGCCAGGCCGATGTCCACGACGATGTTGTCGGCGTCGAGTTCCGGGCGGCGGAAGGTGGCGTCCACCAGGAAGGTGGCGCCGTGCAACCGCTGGGCGGGACCGAAGACCTCGCCTCGGAAGCTGTGGGCGATCATGACGTGGTCGCGGACGGTGAGACTGAACACGCGGGGACACCCTTCGCCGAAGGACTAACCGGTTCGGTAGGCAATACGGTGGCAGAGCCCGGAGCGTTCACCGCCCGCGATCCGCCGCATCAGCGCGGGCAGTTCCTCGAAGTCGCTCTCGTCTGTGACGAGGGCGTCGTAGAGCGGGTCGGCGAGCAGGCGCAGGGCCAGTGCCATCCGGTCCGCGTAGGTGCGCCGGGTGCGCCGCGAGGGTGAGACGGTGCCGACCTGGCTGCTGCGCACGACCAGGCGGCGGGAGTGGAAGGCCTCGCCCAGCGGCAGGCCGACCCGCCGGTCGCCGTACCAGCTGAGCTCGACGACGGTGCCCTCCGGTTCCAGCAGTTCCAGGCAGCGGGCGAGCCCCGCCTCGGTGGCGCTGGCGTGGACGACCAGGTCGCAGCCGCCCTCCGCCGTGTCGGGGTGGGCGAAGCCGACGCCGAGCGCCTCCGCGACGGCGGCACGGGAGGGGTCGACGTCCACGAGCTGCACGCGCGCGCCGGGCACGCCCGCGAGGACGGCGGCGACGCTGGAGCCGACCATGCCGGCGCCGACCACGGCGATCCGGTCCCCGATCTGCGGCGCCGCGTCCCAGACCGCGTTGACCGCGGTCTCCACGGTGCCGGCCAGCACCGCGCGGCCCGCCGGGACGTCGCCGGGCACGGGCGTCACGGCGGTGGCCGGGACGACGTAGCGGGTCTGGTGCGGGTAGAGGCAGAACACGGTGCGGCCGAACAGCGCGGGCGGCCCCTGCTCGACCACCCCCACGTTGAGGTAGCCGTACTTCACCGGCCCCGGGAACTCGCCTTCCTGGAACGGCGCCCGCATCGCCCGGCGCTGACTCACGGGCACCCCGCCGCGGAAGACCAGGGTCTCGGTGCCGCGGCTCACCCCGGAGTACAGGGTGCGCACCAGCACCTCCTCCGGGCCGGGCTGCGCCAGGGCGACCTCCCGGATCTCGCCCTCACCCGGTTCGCGAAGCCAGAACGCACGCGCCGAACGCTCCACCGCTTTCCTCCGTACTCCATGCCGGGCGATTGGTACCCGCCGTCCGGGTGGGCCGGGCCCGTACCGTACGCGGCTGTGCCGCCCGGGCGACAGGTAGGGACGTCTCATGGCCCTGATGACCGTTGGATCGCAGTTCCGCGGGGGCACCGCCGGCCGGGGGCAGGCCGGGGCGGCGGCGGCGCAGCTGGCGCTGCTCGCGGCGCTGTGGGCCGCCGTGGGCCTGGACGCCGCCGGGTGGCTCGCCGGGATGGGCTGCGCGGCGGGCACCTTCGCGCTGCTGACCGCGGGCCTGCGGCGGGCGGGACGGCGCTCGCTGGGCCCGGCCGACCAGGTCACCCTGACCCGTGCCGTCCTCGTCGGTGGTGTGACAGCCATGGTGGCGGGAGGTGTGCCGGACGGCGCGCCGCTGCTCACCGGGCTGACCGCGGTGGCGCTGGCGCTCGACGCGGTGGACGGCAAGGTCGCCCGGCGCACGGGCACGGCTTCCGCCCTGGGCGCGCGCTTCGACATGGAGGTCGACGCCTTCCTGATCCTCGTGCTCAGCGCACGGCTCGCCCTCACGCTGGGCCCGTGGGTGCTGGTGATCGGTGCGATGCGCTACGCCTTCGTCGCGGCGGCGTGGGTGCTGCCGTGGCTCGGGGCGCCCCTGCCGCCGAGCCTCGCGCGCAAGACGGTGGCGGCGCTGCAGGGCGTCGTCCTGCTCGTGGCCTGCTCGGGGCTCGTGCCCGGCGGCGTCTCGGCGGCCCTGACGGTGCTCGCGCTGGCCTCGCTGATGTGGTCGTTCGGCCGCGACGTGTGCTGGCTGCGGCGCCACCGCCCGGGCCCGCGGTGCGCCGAGGGCGGCACTGCGGCCGCGGCCGGCGGCGCGGCGGAGGAGCCTCGTGCGCCGGCGCCCTCGTCCACGGGCGGCCGGGACCCCCGCCGACCTGGCCACCGCCGTCAGGCTTCCTGCCGCGGCAGGTAGCGCAGCAGCACCACATCGCCGATCTGCCGGGTCTCGGCGAGCGTCATCCGCCGCCGGGGGTTCTGCGGGAAGGCCGCGGGGTGCACCATGCGCGGGGCGCCGGCCTGGCCGACGAAGAACGGCGCGTACACCAGGTGCAGTTCGTCGACGACTCCGGCGCTGAGGAACATGGTGTGGACGACTCCCCCGCCCTCGACCATGAGCCGCTCGACGCCGCGCCGGGCGAGGTCCGCGAGCAGGATCCGGACGTCCAGCGGCTCGCCGGCGCCGACGACGGTGCAGACGCGGCCCAGGCGTCCGCTCACGCGGTCGCGCGCGCCGGAGGTCGTGTAGACGACCTTCTCGCACTCCCCCGTGGTGAAGAACCGGGCGCCCGGGTCCAGCTTGCCGCTCTGCGTGACCGTGGCCTTGACCGGTGTCGGTGACAGTCCCGCGCGGACCCGCCGCCGGCGGCGCTCGGCGGAGCAGACCAGGAGCCTCGGGTCGTCCGACCGTATGGTGTTGGCCCCCACGAGGATGGCGTCCACTCCCGCGCGCACCTCGTCGATGCGGTCGAAGTCCTCGGCGTTGGAGAGCAGCAGCCGGGTCGTGCTCGTGTCGTCCAGGTATCCGTCCAGCGAGGAGGCCGCGGACAGCAGTACGTACGGGCGCGATCGCATGGGACCACAGTGCCGCACAAATGCGTTCGCGGAATCCGGAGGTTCCGTAAGTCGCACGGTGGCTTCCGGATCGGCGAAGGGTCCCGCCGGTCATCGTGCGGCCTGGCCGGTCGGCCGTCGGCCCCGTCGGTTCGTCACACCACCGAGGGGCCGTCGGAGCCGTCGGACGTCGTCTCCGGCCGAGGGCGAGGTCGTCGGCCCGCGGGCACGCACACGGTCGGGAGCCCCGTCCTCACCCGCCGGCGGCCGGGGCCGGGCCGGCCGCCTCGGCGAGCCGCGGGGGCGCGGCCTGCTGCCAGGAGTCGGCGACGATGTCCCGCAGCTCGTCCATGTCGTCGAGGGTGGCGAGCCGGACCCGCACCCAGTTCGACCCGGCCTCGTGCGGCGGCACCCAGAACTTCTCCGGTTCGGCCGCGATCAGCTCGCCCCGCTCGTGCGCGGGGCAGCGCACCGCGAAGGACGACTCGTCGTCGGGCAGCGTCAGGAACATCTTCCCGGCGACCCGGAACGTGGGCATGCTCCAGGCCTCCTTCTCCACCGTCTCGGGCAGCGAGAGGGCGATGCGTCGGACGTCTTCGGAATCGGGCATGCGCCTACGGTAACCACCGCCTCCGACAACGGCCGGGGCGCTCCTCTCCTGGGCGGAGGGCTGGATAGTAAGAGGAAACCTAGGTGTACACTGTCCTTCCGCCACGACGCGGACGCAGCGACGTGGCCCAGCGGTGAGCGCATCGTTCAGGAGGTGGTGAGCGGACATGGCACGCCAGGTGTCCGGCCCCGAGGAGGACCAGCCGGCCTGCTCCATCGAACGAAGCCTGCAGGTCCTCGGTGAGCGCTGGTCCCTGCTGGTGCTGCGCGAGATCTTCGCCGGACGGCACCGCTTCGCCGAGATCCAGGCCTCACTCGGGATCGCGCCCAACCTCCTCAGCACCCGGCTCAAACTCCTCGTCGAGGCCGATGTGCTGTGCACCCGCACGTACCAGGAGCCGGGCAGCCGGCAGCGGCAGAGCTACCACCTGACGGACGCGGGGCGGGAACTCGACATCGTCATGGCCTCCCTGCAGCAGTGGGGCGACCGGCACCGGCCGCGTCCGTCCGGCCCGTCCGTGCGCCGGCGTACGCACTCCACCGGTCAGGCCGTCCGTGTCGGCTTCCTCACCGACGACGGGCGCGAGGTGCCCCGCTCGGACGTGCTCGTGACCGCGATGCGGCCCTCCGGGGCCGCCTGACCGGCTGGTGCTGCACGGGTGACCGGCGGGCCCGGTCACCCGGCTTGGTTCCCCGGCCTGGTTCAGCGCAGGTCGGCCCGTTCGGCTGTGTCGTCGAGGAAGCCGCCCGACTGGTGCTGCCACAGCTTGGCGTAGGCGCCGTCCACCGCGAGCAGCTCCTGGTGGGTGCCCTGCTCGACGATGCGCCCGCGGTCCAGGACCACCAGTCGGTCCATGCCGGCGACGGTGCTCAGCCGGTGCGCCACCACGAGTGCCGTGCGCCCCTCCATCAGCCGCCACAGCGCCTCCTGGACGAGGATCTCGCTCTCCGAGTCCAAGGCGCTGGTCGCCTCGTCAAGCAGCAGGACCGGCGCGTCGCGCAGGATCGCCCGGGCGAGCGCGACCCTCTGCCGCTGTCCGCCCGAGAGCTTGATCCCGCGCTCGCCGACCATGGTGTCGAAGCCTTCGGGCAGCGCGTCGGCGAACTCCGTGACGTGGGCGGCCTGGGCCGCGCGGCGGATCTCGCCCTCGGTGGCGTCCGGGCGGGCGAAGGCGATGTTGTCCCGCAGTGAGCGGTGGAACATCGCCGGGTCCTGCGGTACGTAGGAGATCAGGCTCCGCAGATCGGCCTGGCGCAGTCGGCTGATGTCCTGCCCGCCGATCAGGATCCGGCCGCCGTCGATGTCGTTCATCCGCAGGAGCAGCCGAGTGAGCGTGGTCTTGCCACCGCCCGACCGGCCCACCAGCCCGACCCTGGCGCCGCTGGGCACGGACAGGTCGAGCTTCTCGAAGAGCGGCTCCGCGCCGCCGTGGGCGAAGGTCACGTGCTCGAAGCGGATGTCGGCGCTCCCGGACCGCAGCGGCTCCGGGGCAGGCGGGTCGAGCACGGTGGGCGGCTCCAGCAGCAGCTCGGTGAACTGCGCGGCCTCCGTCATCGAGCTCTCCAGACGGCGGTAGATCTGGTTGAACTCGAACATGATCCGCGTCGCGTTGGAGTAGTAGGTGAAGGCGACCACGACCGCCTCGACACCGTGTGTGCCCGCGCCGAGAGTGACGGCGAGCAGCAGGCCGAGCGCGTTGGTGAGCACGGACAGCGGCGCGACCAGGGTGTCGATGCGGAGGTTGCCGTAGTCCCACGACGTGAGCGTGAGCCTGCGCGACTCGGCGACACGCGAGCGGTGCTCGGCGGCCTCGCGATCCTCCGCGGCGAACGCCCGGACGGTGTCCATGTTCATCAGGCTGTCGGCGACGTGCCCGGACACCCGGGCGATCGCCTCCTCGCGCCGGCGGACGAGCGCCTGACGCCGGCGGATGAGAGGCGCCACGCACAGCGCGGTCACCGCGATCATCGCCAAGAGGCCGACCACCAGCAGCGGTTCGTAGGCCCACAGCACGACCGACCCGAAAAGCAGGGGGACGAAGCTGCCCAGGACGTTGAAGGTCAACGTGTCGACGAACTCCTCGAAGCGCGAGGCGAAACTCAGCACCCGCTTGGTGAGGGACCCGGCGAAGTTGTCGTGGAAGAACGCCGCGTCCTTGGCGAAGAGCTCGTCCATGCCGACGACGTACAGGTGCTCGATGCCGAGGGCGTCGACGCGGTTGAGACAGTGCAGGCCGATCCGCCACAGCGTCTCGGCGACCAGCAGGACGCCCGCGAAGGCCAGGACGTAGGGCAGGGTCGAACCCAGTCCGGGGGCGGTGCCGTCGACGAAGCCGCCGACGAGCTTCGCGACGACCAGCGGCGCGAGGTAGTTGATGCCGATGTTGCCGAGGGCCGGCAGCAGCATCGCCGGCAGCGTCAGCCACCGCAGCCGGGCCAGCTCCCTCCCGTAGTGGCGAAGTGCCAGGAGCACCGGGCCCCTGGGCGACCGGAACCTGCGAGTTTCAGGCGATCCCATGTCCACCCTGCGCGGTCGTGCGGCGCACTGCCGCGAACGTCTCGGAAACGGCCGCTGCCGCCCTCCGCGGCGCGGCGCCGTGTCGGGCCGGCTGCCCTCGCGGCTCTCGACGGCGCCGGCGTGCGGTGAGCGGGCGGTCCGAAGCTCGCAGTGTCCCGCGTCCGCGCGCACCGAGTCCAAGCGTTTTCCGGTCGGACGGCACGGCGCACAGGGGCTTGTCCGGCGCACGGGCCAGGCCCTCGGCGGGCGGCGGAGGTGGTGCGGCAGCGCCCGGGGCGGCCGGTCGGCGCGGACAGGCCCGCCCGCGCCCCTCATGGGGCCTCGACGGCACAAACGCAACCGGCGGGTTTGTCCTCATAGGACAAACCCGCCGGTCAGCACCGTCGGGACGACAGGATTTGAACCTGCGACCCCTTGACCCCCAGTCAAGTGCGCTACCAAGCTGCGCCACGTCCCGGTGCCGGATCGTCCCGGGCTTGTCACCCGGCCGACCGCGCACGAGAACAATACCGCACGTCGCCGGGTGCTCGCTCGCACCCTTTCTCCCCGCGCGAGCCTCCTCCGCCGGGGGTGCCCCGGACCGGGATGAGTAGCCGTACTCATGTGGCAGCGGAGACGACAGGCGATGCTTCGGGACATGGCGAATCCGATCCAGCAGCAGACCACCGCGGCCTACTCCGCACAGGCCGCCCTATCGTTCGCCGTCGCCCTCGGGGCGATGGTCGCGGGCATCGCCTACCTGCCGGTCGGCCCGTGGGTGCGGGCCTTCCTGGCGGTGGGGCTGCTCTACGTCGTGACCTCCGCGTTCACACTCGCCAAGGTCATCCGCGACCGGCAGGAGGCCGGCCAGATGACCAGCCGGGTCGACCAGGCCCGACTCGACAAGCTGCTCGCCGAACACGACCCCTTCAAGGTCGACGGGACATAGCCGACCCGCCGCCCCACACCGCGCCCTCGGGGCGATGGTCGCGGGCATCGTCCACCCGCCGGTCGGCCCGTGGGTGCGGGCCTTCCTGGCGGTGGGGCTGCTCTACGTCGTGACCTCCGCGTTCACACTCGCCAAGGTCATCCGCGACCGGCAGGAGGCCGGCCAGATGACCAGCCGGGTCGACCAGGCCCGACTCGACAAGCTGCTCGCCGAACACGACCCCTTCAAGGTCGACGGGACATAGCCGACCCGCCGCCCATCAGGTAGCGCGCGCCGGGGCCCTGCGCCGCAGCGGTGTCGTCCGGGTTGTACAGCGTGCACTTGCGCAAGGACAGGCAGCCGCAGCCGATGCAGCCGGTGAGATTGCCCTTGAGTCGTTCCAGCTCCGCGATCCGCTCGTCGATGCGGCGGGTCCAGGTGCGGGCAACGGCGCTCCACTCGGCCGCGCTGGGGGCGCGGTCCCCGGGCAGCCGGGCGAGGGCCGCACCGGCCTCCTCCAGCGACAGGCCGACGCGCTGGGCCGCCCGGATGAAGGCGACGCGGCGCAGCGTGGCGCGGGCGTAGCGGCGCTGCCCGCCGGCGGTGCGCTCGGAGCTGATCAGGCCCAGTTCCTCGTAGTAGCGCAGGGCCGAGGCGGCGACGCCGCTGCGGGCGGCGAGCTCGCCGATGGCCAGACGGTCGCGGCGCGGTACGGGGTCGCTCATGAGCCCGAGAGTACCGCTTGACTTCAAGTCGGCTTGAGGTCGCACCCTCGACACCATGACTGCGACCAGCACGGACATCGCGTACACGTACGAAGATCTCGGGCGGCTGCTGTCGCTCATGACCGGCGACGAGAAGCACGGCCCCGCCGCCACCTCCACCCTCGACGTGCTGTGGGTGCTCTACGACCGGGTGTTGCGGGTCTCCCCCGAGACGGCGGAGGACCCCGGCCGGGACCGCTTCCTGCTCTCCAAGGGCCACGGGCCGATGGCCTACTACGCGGTGCTCGCCGCCAAGGGCTTCGTCCCGCCCGAGTGGCTGCCGGACTTCGGCTCCTTCGGCTCGCCGCTGGGTCACCACCCGGACCGCGTGCTCGTGCCGGGCGCCGAGATCGGCTCGGGTTCGCTCGGCCACGGACTGCCGATCGCGGTGGGCAGCGCCCTGGGACTGCGGGCGCAGGGCCTGACCGACGCGCGGGTGTGGGTGCTGGTCGGCGACGCCGAACTGGACGAGGGCAGCAACCATGAGGCCGTCGCCTTCGCCGCAGCCGTCGGCCTGGAGAGCCTGCACGTCGTCGCCGTCGACAACGCCTCGGCGACCTACCGGCGCCCCGGGGGCCCCGCCTCGCTCTTCGCGGGCGAGGGATGGTCCGCGACGGACGTCGACGGCCGCGACCACGAGGCGCTGTACGCGGCGTTCACCGCACCGCACCCAGGACGGCCGCACGCCGTCGTCGCCCGCGTCGAGCCCGCATTCTGACCACCGCCCTGACGAGCCGAGGAGAACCCCCTCATGGACACCATGCGTGACCGCTTCACCGCCGTCGCCTCCCGCCTGCTGGACGAGGACCCCCGGCTGGCCGTCGTGCTGGCGGTCATCTCCGGGGAGCGCTTCGCGGACGCGGCCCGCGACCACCCCGACCGGGTGATCGACGTGGGCATCCGCGAGCAGTTGCTGGTCAGCGTGGCCGGCGGGCTGGCGCTGACCGGGCTGCGGCCGATCGTCCACACGTTCGCCGGCTTCCTCGTGGAGCGCCCCTTCGAGCAGATCAAGCTGGACCTCGGCCACCAGGACACCGGCGCGGTGCTCGTCAGCTCGGGCGCCTCGTATGACATCGCCGCGGGCGGCCGCACCCACCAGGCCCCAGGTGACGTCGCCCTGCTGGACACCCTCGACGGGTGGACCGTGCATGTGCCGGGCCACCCCGACGAGGCCGAGGCCCTGCTCCGGCACGCCGCGGCCGACGACGACCACCGGGTCTACGTACGGCTCAGCGAGCAGTGCAACCGTACCGCGCACCTGGTCTCACCGGGCCGGTTCCAAGTGCTGCGCGAGGGCCGCGCGGGCGTGGTCGTCGCCGTGGGCCCGTTGCTGGACGCCGCGCTGGCGGCGGTCGCGGACATGGACGTGACGGTGCTGTATGCCTCCACGGTGCGCCCCTTCGACGCGGCCGGGCTGCGGGCCGCCGTCGAGGGCACGGACGCGGCCGATGTGGTGCTCGTCGAGCCGTACCTGGCGGGCGCCTCGGCGCCCTTCGCCGCCGAGGCGCTGGTCGACCTGCCGCACCGCGTCCTCGCCCTGGGCACCGCCCGCCAGGAGCTGCGCCGCTACGGCACCTGGCAGGAGCACGTGGCGGCGCACGGTCTGGACGCCCCGGCACTACGCGCCCGCATCGGCGCCTTCCTGACAAGCTCCCTCCATCCGGCCGGCGCCGTCGGCTCGGGCGTCCGTTAGAGGAGTCATGACGATCTTGGCCGAGGGGCTGTCCGGCCGCGGGCGATGTCCGGGGACGGCCCCTCGGCCTGTGCCGCGGCCCGGAACGGCCGTTCGACGGTCAGAAGTCCCGCGGGAGGTGTCGGCGCGGCGGGACGCCGTCCCGCACCCCCGATGTCGCGCGAACGCTCGCGACCTGGCACGCCGTCGGCGGCACACCGGGCGGGGACGGCCTGCCGCGTGGGCGCTCGCCGGCACGTGGCGCACCGGACGACGGCTCAAGGCGAGGTGTTCGCTGATCCGCCAGGACGGATGCAAAGTACGGTCGACGTGCCTCCGCCCGGCGGCGAGCCGGGCGGAGGCCCCTGCGTGCGGTCCGTGTGCCTCAGAGGCCGCGCGGATAGGCGGGCCGGCGTCGCGGGTCGATGGCTCTCGCCTGGCGGCGTTGTCGTCGGTCGCCGCAGCTCCGCTGCGTCTCCCTTCTCCGCCTTGCCGGACTCGGCCCTCGACCCGCTCCTTTCTTATCCGCGCGACCTCTCAGCCGTCGTTCTCCGCCGACGGGATGTAGGCGCCCGGTACGTCGTCCGGAGCGAAGAGCTGCTCCTCGCCGGGGTACGGCTTCGTCCATCCGTGCGTCTGGTACCAGGTGAAGTGGTTCATCTGGGCGGGGTTGGCGAAGTCCGGCCTGGCGTCGGGGCCGGTCAAGCGCTGCTTGGACCGCCAGTCCTCCCACTTCGCCGCGAGAGTCCTCTGGCCCGCCGGAACCTTCGTGGACGGGACGGTCGCGGCGCTCGGGTCCTGCGGGGCCGGAGTGTCAAGGCCGCAGGCGGGCGCGGTCTTGAGGCCGTCGGTGAGCGGGATGCGGTTGGGCAGCGCGGCGAACGGCGTGTAGTCGGCCTTCTCGGTGAACGCGCCGAACATCGGGGTGGCCGCGCTGTCCTTCTGGTTCATCGGGTGGATTCCGAGGATCTGCTCAATGGTGCGGATCATCGTGATCTGCGAGTAGTAGCGGCTGTCGACGGTGCCGTGCCGGGCCCAGGGGCTGATGATCTGGATCGGGGCACGGTGGCCGTCGACGTGGTCGAGGCCGGCCTGAGAGTCGTCCTCGACCACGAAGATCGCGGAGTCCTTCCAGTACCTGCTGTGCGAGATCTCGTCGACGATCCGGCCGACGGCGAGGTCGTTGTCGGCGACCTGGGCGGCGGGGCCCGCCGTTCCGCCGGTGTGGTCGCTGGAGAGCCAGAACATGTTCAGGTTCGCCGGACCGTTCTTCTCGAAGTCCCGCTTCCAGATCTCGGCGCGGTAGACGTCGGGGACGCTGGTGTCGAACTTCGGGAAGCCGGGCACCGAGACGCTGTTCAGTGAGGGGATCGGCGACGACGACACCAGGTCGTAGGCGGTGTCCTGCCCGGTGGCCCGCATGTTCCTGGCGTCGCAGTACAGGTTCTGCCAGGTCGCGCCGGACGGCTTGGTCAGGAACTGGTGGAACTCGCCGAAGTTCCGCACGCTCTTGCCCGAGGCCTGCGCGCCGCTCCAGATGAAACCGGTGCGCTGGTGGCCGAGGGCGTCGTCCTCGGTGTCGTAGCTGCGCGCGTACTCACCGGCCGAGGACTCGGTGTACTCCGGGTTGTCGGCCTGCATCAGCCAGTTGTGGCCCTCGGCGGAGTTCGTGCCGATGTCGTACGTGTTGTCGTACAGACCGAACTGCCGGGTGAGCGCGTGCTGGTTCGGCGTCACGTTCTCGCCGAACTCCGCGAGGGACGGGTCGCCGTTGCCCTGCGCGATGTCACCGAAGAGCTGGTCGTAGGTCCGGTTCTCCTTGACGATCAGGAAGACGTGCTTGATCACGGAGGGGTCGCCGAGCCGCTGCGGGACGGCCACCGGCTCCTTGTGGCCCTTGCCCTTGTCGTCCTTCGCGAGCTTGACCGAGCCCTTGGTCCACCCGTTCTGCTGGAAGACCTCGGCCGTCTCCGACTTGATGACCTTCTCGCTCGGCAGCGTGAACCGCTGCACGCTCGAGGTGGTGTCGTGCGTGCCGTGCGCGGTGCCGGCGGTGGAACGGCGGGCGTCGACACCTCGGGTGTTGGAGACCACGACCTGCTTGCCGACGGAGGCGATCTCGGCGGGGAAGTAGTCCGTCGGAAGGAGGCCGACGTAGCTGACCGGCTCCTGCGGGGACGTGTAGCGGTAGACGGCGACCGCGTTGGCGCGGCCCAGCGTCACCAGCAGGTGGCCGTCGTCGGTGAGCGTGACGGCGTTGGGCTCGTACCCCACCGTCGACTCCGGCCACGGCTGGGTGGCGATGGTCTGCACGACCTTGTTCTTGCGGGTGTCGATGACGGAGACGTCGTCGGTGGCGGTGTCCGTGACGAACAGCGCCCCGTTCTTGGCATACAGGGCGGTCGGGTGCAGACCCACGTCGATGCTCGCGACGGCGGCCGCCGGGTCCGCCAGATCGATGACGCTGACCGTGCCGGTGGTGGTGGCACCGGTCTTCGGGTCGGCCGGCACCTGCGTGCCGTAGGAGTTGATCGTGGTCTCGCCGGGCTTCGCCGGCCGTCCGCCCTCGTTGCTGACGTACAGCTTGGAGCCGACGACCACCATGTCGCGCGGGGCGTTGCCCACGGCCCAGCTCTGCTTGAGGGTCCCGGTCGCCGTGTCGATGGCCACCACGCGGTTCTGGCCGTTGACGGCGGCGTACGCGGTCGAGCCGTCGGCGGAGAACACCGGCTCGCCCACCAGGGCGTGCTTGGAGCCGTCCGCCGGGATGGTGACGGACGTCGGGTCGGCCAGGCTGCCGTCGGGGTTCACCGTGAACCGGGTGTAGCCGTCGGTCTGGCCCAGCCACAGCTGCGAACCGTCGGGCGAGTACGTGGGCCCCTCCTGCCCCACGCTGTTGCTGCTGATGCGCAGGTCGGCGGACGCGGAGTTGCCGACGAGCTGCTGGACCTTCCAGTCCTTCAGGTTCACCACGGCCAGCGCCACGCCGCCGTCGGTGACCGAGGCCGCCAAGTGGGAGCCGTCCGGGCTGACCGAGGACGACATGATCTTGCCGTTGTCGATGACGAGGCGCTCACCGTACGGGGCGATGTACTGGTCGCTGGAGACGACCTGGCCCCGGCCGGTGACCTGGCCGACCTGCTCGTGGCCGAACTGGGTGGTCTGGGCGAAGCCGATCCCGGTGCCGGTGGCGAGGACGACGGCGGTCGCGGCAGCCAGCGTGAGGCTTCTGCGGCTGCCGAACCGACTGCCGAGGAGGGCATGGGCCCGCCTCCGGGCGATCGCGCGGCGGCGACGTGTGACCTGCATGGTGAGTTATCCCTTCGGGGAGGTGGCGAGCAGTTCGACGTTGCCGTCGAACTGCCAGAGCGGGTTCGGCGCGTCCCCCACCGGGGTCCGCACCAGGAAGTAGCCGTTGACTTCCTTCGGCCCGTCGCCGTCGGCGACGTACCGCCCGTCCGGAGTGATGTCGAGCTGGTATATGGCCTGGCCCGTGGTCGCGACGCCGGGGAGGTGCCAGGAGACGACGCAGCGCCAGTCGTTGCCGGGGCCCTCGGCGTGGTCCGGGACACCGCCCTTGGTGCACGCCGCCGTGGCCGCGAGCTGTGCCTCGGCGACGGCGGGGCGGTTGAGCTGGTCGGTCTGCATGCGGTACAGATGGGCGAAGGCCACGGCCACCGAGCGCTGCACCTTGTCCTGCTCGATCCCGGAGCCCGTGGCCGTGGTCGTCGCGGTGAGGACGGCCACCGTCGCGGCGAGCAGCCCGGCCAGCGGCAGGGCGCCGGCGATGAGTGCGCGGCGCGGCGAACTGTCGTCGGTCAGGTTGGTGAAGTCCCGCCGCAGGAAGAGCAGACGGGCCAGGACCGTCGCGGTGACGGCCCACACCAGGCTGACCGCGATGCCGATGAGCAGTGGTGCGAGCTGCTGGGGGCCGGTGAAGAGCCCGTTCCAGGAGATGAAGGCGTAGCCGGGCAGGGCCACGCGCACGGGAACGGGGAGCGGCATCAGCTGCGCGAGCTGCATCGCGAGTGCGACCAGTGCGGGCAGCAGCAGCCCCATCGGGGACCGCCCGAGGGCGACGGAGCCGAGCAGGCCGATCCCCGCCAGGGCCAGGGTCGGGGCGAGTGCGCAGGCCCAGGCGAGGAAGACCTGCCCGGCGGCGTCGGACGGCGTCAGCAGGTGGCCGTCGAGACCGACCAGCGGCTGGTTGCCGACCGCCAGGACCCCGCCGACCGCGCTCGAGCAGGCCATCCCGGCCATGAGCAGCAGCAGGACGGTGAGGCTGGCCAGCGCCTTCGCCGCGAAGATGCACCGGGGGGAGCGGACCGCCACCAGCAGGTGGCGCCAGGTGCCCAGCCGGTCCTCCGAGGCGAACACGTCGCCCGCGACCAGCGAGGTCAGCAGCGGAAGTGCCCAGGTGCCCGCGAAGCCGAGCACCACCAGGGGCCCGGCCCACCCGGTGGCGTGCATCCAGCGGCCGAAGAGGGTGTCGACGGGGAGCGTGCCCTGCCCGCTGACCGCGGCGACGAAGAGCGCCGGTGCGATCCAGCAGGCCAGGACCAGCAGGCGGATCCGCCACTGCGAGACCAGCTTGACCAGCTCGAAACGGTAGGCGCGCGACACCGGGACGCGGTGGACGGGGACAACGTTGTCGACGACGAGGGTCGCGGCGCTCATCGGCCGGCCTCCTGCTGCTGGGTGAGGGCGAGGAACGCCGCCTCGAGCGGGGAGACGACGGGTGCGAGTTCGCGCAGCGCGATGCCCGCCCGTACGAGGCCCACCACGAGTTCGTCGAGGGCGGGCACCGGCGCGCGCACGACGAGCACATCGGTGTCGCTCCGCGGGCCGGCGTCGTCGACGATGCGGACGCGGTCCGTGGAGAGGGCCAGTCGGCGGGCGGCGTGCACGTCGGAGGTGATCAACCGGTAGTCGAGTTCACGGTTCTCGGCGGCCAGTTCGGCCAGCGGGCCCGAGAAGACGACCCGCCCGGTGGCGAGGATGGTGACTTCGGAGCACAGCGCCTCGAGGTCGTCCATGCGGTGACTCGACAGCACGACGGCGGTCCCCTCGTCCGCGAGCCGGGTGAGGACCGCGTGCACGTGATTCTTGCCCATCGGGTCCAGGCCGTTGGAGGGTTCGTCGAGCACCAGCAGCCGGGGCCTGGTGAGCAGGGCGGCGGCGAGCCCGAGCCGCTGGCGCATGCCGAGGGAGAATCCACGGGCCCGGTCGTCGGCGACGTCCGTGAGTCCCACCTGGGCCAACGCGTCGTCGATCCCAGCCGCCCGGGCGTCCTGCCCGCGCACCGCGGCGAGCGCGGCGAGGTTCTGCCGGGCGGTGAGCGACGGGTAGAGGCCGGGGCCGTCCACGAAGCCGGCGACGCCGCCGGGCGCGTCGAGGGCCCGCGCGACCGGCGTGCCCAGAATCTCGAGGTCACCGTCGTCGGCGCCGGCCAGGCCCAGGAGGAGGCCGAGCAACGTCGTCTTGCCGGCGCCGTTCGGTCCTACCAGACCGTGGATCTGTCCCTGCGTCACGTCCAGGTCGACACCGTCGAGTGCGACGACGTCCCTGAAGCACTTGGTGATTCCGCGAGCACGGACTGCGAGGAGTGTATCCATGAGTCCCTTCTTCCTTGGCACTCGCGGACCTTACGGAGAGCACACAGACCCGCCAGGGACGCCCAATTGAATGGCCGTGGAACGTATCGTCAAGACGTGGGCAAGTCCGGATGCTCGAAGCGGGCTTCATCAGGCGGGACTTGGGCAGAACCGGGCGCAAGGTGGGGGCGGCTGGCGGCGTCTCGCCGGCCGGGGCCTGAGGGCCTCTCCCGCCGGCCGTCCTCCCGGGGACCTTGCTGATCGGTCAGCCTGTGGACGAGACGCTGATCGGTGTCCTGCCCGGCCGCTCCGCAGGGGTGACGGCCACCGATCGAAGGCTCGCGCTGGAGGGTGATGGCGCGGCGCATGAAGTATTCGTCGTCACGTCCCGCGGCCGTGGGCTTCCCGCAGGCAGGCGGCGAGTTTCCGGAGGGACCAGCGGTGCAGGGCCGGCCCAGTCGGCCGGGCGGGGGTGGCCGTCTGGGATGACGAAGTCCTCGTCCTCAGGGCTGAGCAGGCGGGGACGGCCTCCCGCCCACGGAGGGTCCAGGCAGGGCAGGCCGATCTCGTCGAACCGGTGGCTCACATCCCGGACGGTGTCCTCGTCGGCCGGGACCAGCCGCGCGCTCGCGGCATCCGCCGCCGAAGCCGGCAGCGACATCGCGCGCCGGTGGCGCACCGAACGGGTACGGCCCCCGGCGCGCGATCTACTGCAGCTTCTGCCCCTCCTGATCGATCAGTCTGCGCACCCACGCAGCCTCGGTCTCCGCAACTCCGGCAGTCGGCTCGACCGCGAGCCGGTGGGGCCCCGGCGACGCGGGCGCCGGGCGACCAGGCGAGGCAGCCCAGCACCTGCGCGGCGCAGGCCTCGTGCGGCTCGATGCCGGCGAGGCCGCCGCAGCCCTCGCCTGCCTTGCGCCTGGCCGGTGCCTTGCCGATCGCGGACGCGCCGGCGATCCGACTGGTGACGGCGGCGGGCGGCCTCCCGGCAGGCCGCCGCACTAGCTCCACGGCAGTCGCGAGCGGTGCCGCCAGTACGCCGGGGCCGGTTCCGCCAGGGCGGTGAGCCGTGCCAGCTGCTCCGCGTCGAGCGCGACGGAGGCGGCCCGGGCGTTGGCGGTGACCTGGCCGGTCGTGGCGGCGCCGGAGAGCACGATGCCGGCCCAGGGGCGGCGCAGGACCGCGGCGAGGGCCACCGCGTCGGGCGTGGCGCCGGTCAGGTCGGCCACCTCGGCGAGGGGGGACTCCCGATCGGCCGTCGCCAGGCGGCCGTTGGCCATGGCCTCCTTGACGATCACGGTCAGCCCCGCCTCGTGCGCCTCCGCCAGGGCGGGCCCGGCGGAGGGCTCCAGCAGGTTGTAGGTGGCCTGCACGCAGGAGAACAGCCGCCGCCCGTCCACTGTCGCCTTCAGCGCCGCGCGGATCGCCTCGGCCTGCAGAGGACCGCTGGTGGACAGGCCCACGGCCACCCCGTCGGCCGCCAGCCGGGCGAGCCGTGCGTGCAGCTCCCGGTCGGTGAGAGCCGGGCTGTCCGGGGTGACGGAGTGGATCTGGTAGACGTCGAGCCGGTCGCCGAGCAGTGCGCGGGACTCGGCGATCTGGCGGTCGTACGTGGCGGTGCCGTGGTCCTTGACCTCGTGCACCGTGGCGTCGACCCGCCAGTCCGCCGTGTAGGTGTAGCCCCACTTGCTGCCGACAACCACGTCGGTGGCCTCGGGGTGGGCGTCCAGCCAGCTCGCGAGGAACTCCTCGGCCCGGCCGTAGGAGCGGGCCGCGTCGATATAGCGGATGCCGACCGCGTAGGCGGCGTCGAGGACCGCGTGGGCGCGGTCCCGCATCGCCTCGACGCTGCGTTCGGCGGGCAGGTCGGCGGCACGGCCGAGGTCGATGTAGGCGGGACGGCCGACGGCGGCCAGGCCGATGCCCAGCCGGGGCAGGGGCGCGGTGAGAAGTCGTTCGAAGGGCACGGTCGCCACCGTACTCCCGGTGGAGTACGCCGATCCGGTGCCTGAGGCGGACGTCGCGGGTGATCACCGGAATGCATAGTGGGATCGTCACGCCCATCGTCCCCGTCCGAGGATCACGTATGCGATTCGCCCTACCCGGGAAATGGCGCTCAAGGCGGCGGCTCGCGGCCGGCGCGGCCGCCATCGCCCTGCTCGCCGGAGGCGGCGCCGTCACCCTCGCGACGGCCGACTCACCCGCACCCGTGCGACGCCAGGACCGGGTCTTCTCGCTGCCCGAGGCTCCGGGGAGCACCGCGACGGTGCGCATCGACACCTCCTACTTCACCTCCGGCGGCTCGGCGCCGCGCCCGGCGGTGCTGCTCGCGCACGGATTCGGCGGCAGCAAGGACGACATGAGGGCTCAGGCGGAGTCCCTCGCCCGCAGCGGCTACGCCGTGCTGACCTGGTCCGCGCGGGGCTTCGGAGCCTCCGGCGGCCGGATCGGGCTCAACAGCCCCGACGCCGAGGTCGCCGACGTCTCGCGCCTCGTCGACTGGCTGGGCCGCCGGCCGGAGGTGCTGCGCGACGGCCGGGACGACCCGCGGGTCGGCATCGCGGGGTCCTCCTACGGTGGGGCCATCTCGCTGCTCGCCGCCGGCCACGACCGGCGCGTGGACGCCATCGCGCCCGCGATCACCTGGTGGGATCTGGGCCAGGCGCTCTTCCCGCAGGGCGTGTTCAAGAAGCTGTGGGCGGGGGTCTTCTTCTCCACGGGCTCGCGCGGCGCCGCGTGCCGCTTCACCGCCGAGCTGTGCGCGATGTACGACCGGTCGGCGGTCGCCGGCCGCCCGGACGCCGCGACGCTGCGGCTGCTGACGCGCTCCAGTCCCTCGTCGGTGGCCGGGCGCATCAAGGTGCCGACCCTGGTGGTGCAGGGCCAGAACGACTCCCTCTTCCCGCTCGACCAGGGCGACGCCATCGCGCGCGCCGTCGCCGCGAACGGCGCGCCCGTGGCCGTCGACTGGTTCTCCGGCGGGCACGACGGCGGCGACCAGGAGACGTCCCGGATCCAGGCGCGCACGACGGCCTGGTTCGACCGCTGGCTGAAGCGCGACCGGAGTGCCGACACCGGACCCGCGTTCCGCGTCACCCGGACCGGCGGCGTCGACTCCACCGACGGCCGGGCGGTACGGCGGGGCGCGGAGGCCGGTGCCTACCCGGGGCTGGAGGGCACCCGTACCCAGACGGTCCCGCTCGGCGGGCGCGCGCAGACGGTGGCCAATCCCGCGGGCGGCAGCCCGCCCGCGATCTCGGCGGTGCCCGGTGTGGGCGGCGCGCTCTCCCAGCTCTCGGACCTCGGCCAGGGGCTGTCGCTGGACTTCCCCGGTCAGCGCGCAGCGTTCGACTCGGTGCCGCTGACCTCGGCGCTGCGGCTGACGGGCGCGCCGAGCACACGGATCACCGTCACCACCGAAGCGGCGGCCGGCGCGGTGCTCTTCGCGAAGCTGTACGACGTCGCCCCGGACGGCAAGGAGACGCTGCCGCACCAACTGGTCGCACCGCTGCGGGTCGCGCAGGACGGCACGGTCCCCGTGCGGCTGCCCGCCGTGGACCACGAGTTCGCCGCCGGCCACCGGCTGCGGCTGGTGCTGTCCACCACCGACCTCGGCTACGCCTCCCCGGTCTCGGCCGCCACCTATCGGGTGTCGCTGCCGCAGGGCGCCGCGCTGACCGTGCCGACGGACCCCGGACTGACTCTGGGCCAGGGCGCGACGCCCGCCTGGGTGTGGCTGCTTCCGGTCGGCGCGCTCGCGCTGGCGGCGGCGCTGCTGCTGACCGGCCGCCGCCGGTCGGGCGCGGTGCGGCAGGCGCCCGACCCGGACCTCGCGGACGTCCCCCTGGAGATCTCCGGGCTGTCCAAGCGCTACCACGGCGCGGCGGACCGCTACGCCGTGCGGGAGCTGTCGTTCCGGGTGGAGCGTGGACAGGTCCTGGGCCTGCTCGGCCCCAACGGGGCGGGCAAAACGACGACGATGCGCATGATGATGGGCCTCATCCGGCCCGACACGGGCGGCATCCGCGTGTTCGGCCACCCGATCCGGCCGGGTGCGGCCGTGCTGTCCCGGGTGGGGGCCTTCGTGGAGGGCGCGGGCTTCCTTCCGCACCTGACGGGGCGGGCCAATCTGGAGCTGTACTGGCGGGCCACGGGCCGGCCGGCGACCGACGCCCACATCGAGGAGGCCCTGGAGATCGCGGGCCTCGGCGAAGCGCTGCAGCGCCCCGTCCGCACGTACTCGCAGGGCATGCGGCAGCGGCTCGCCATCGCGCAGGCCATGCTCGGCCTGCCCGACCTGCTCATCCTCGACGAGCCGACCAACGGGCTCGACCCACCGCAGATCCGGGAGATGCGCGACGTGGTGCGCCGCTACGCGGCCGCCGGGCGTACCGTCCTCGTCTCCAGCCACCTTCTGTCGGAGGTCGAGCAGAGCTGCACGCACCTGGTCGTGATGGACAAGGGGCGGCTCGTCGCGGCCGGTCCCGTCGGTGAGATCGCCGGCAGCGGACAGACCCTCTTCGTCGGCGCGCCGGGCATGGCCGACGAGGCCCGGGAGGCGGTCGCCGCGAAGCTGTCGGCGCTGCCGGGCGTCGAGGCGGCGGAGCCCGCGGACGGCGGGCTGCTGGTGCGGCCCGGCGTGATGAGCGTGCCCGAGCTGCTGTCCGAGCTCCTGCGGCTGGACGTTCCGGTGGAGCGCGTCGGCCCGCACCGCCGGCTGGAGGACGCCTTCCTGACCCTGATCGGAGGTCCCGCGTGACCGAGACCCTGGAACCGGCCGCGGGGTACCGCCCGGGCCGCACCCTGCCGCTGCGGGTCGAGGCGGTACGGCAGTTGCTGCGGCGCCGTACGCTCGTCGCGTTCGGCGTCGTGCTCGGCCTGCCCGTGGTCGTGTGGGCCGCCTTCGCCGTCGGCGGCACCCCCGGGGGGCGGGACTCCCGACCGTCGATGATGGACGTGGCGACCGCTTCCGGCGTCAACTTCTCGCTCGCGGTGCTCTTCGTCTCCTCCGGCTTCCTGCTGACGATCCCGGTCGCGCTCTTCTTCGGCGACACGGTCGCCTCGGAGGCCAACTGGTCCTCCCTGCGCTACCTGCTGGCCGCCCCGGTGCCCCGTGCCAGGCTGCTCGCCTCCAAGGCGCTGGTGTCCCTGGTCTTCAGCGCCGCCGCCGTGCTGGCGCTGCCGACGGTCGCGCTCGGCGTCGGCACGCTCGCCTACGGCTGGGGGGATCTGGAGCTCACCACGGCGGGCTCGCTGCCCCCGGCCACCGCGACCGGCCGGCTCGCGATCGCGGCCCTCTACGTCTTCGTGGGCCAACTGGCCGTCGCGGGCTTCGCCTTCTGGCTCTCCACGCTCACCGACGCGCCGCTGGGGGCGGTCGGCGGCGCCGTGGGCGTCGCGATCCTCTCCAACATCCTGGACGCGATCACGGCACTGGGCTCGTTGCGGGACGTCCTTCCGACGCACTGGCAGTTCGCCTGGATCGACGCGCTGCAGCCCCGCCCGGAGTGGGCTGGCATGCTCAAGGGCACCTCGGTGTCGCTGTCCCTCGCGGTGGTGTTCTTCGCGCTGGCCTTCCGCGGCTTCCGGGGGAAGGACATCGTGTCCTGAGGGGCGCGGAGCGGGAGCAGGGGCGGCAAGGGGAGCCGGGGTACGGCGTGCTGCTCGCCAGGGCCGTGCGGGGAGGCGGACCGCAGAGTGCCGGGCGGCCGGGTTCCCGACAGGGGCTCCGGGCCGGGCAGGCCGACGCGCCGCTCGCCCTGCCCACCTGACCCGGCCCTCTTCGGCGCGATCCGCCCCGTGCATCGCGCAAAGCCGCGCCATCGAGGAGTTGGCGAATCGTCACGCCCGTCCGCGCTTGACGATCTCCGGTCGCGGAATTCTCCTTGAGAGCACACGAATGGGATGCGGCGAGGTGGCTGGGCACGCTGGGCCGGTTGTGGGGCGGGCCCGACTGGGGGCTGCGCCGCCTGCTCTGTGCCGACCACCGTGCCGGCGCTGACCACGCCGGCGGGGGCGCCCCCCGCCGGGCGCGCATCGCCGGGTCCGCGCCCCGTCACCGCGGTTCCAACCGGGCCGCCGCCAGATATTTCGTGAACTACAACGCCGCCTGCTTCCTCAGCCTGGCGCCGGCGGCGCGGCCCCCCGTCGGTTCCGCCGCCTGGACGGACGACGCATGGCGCGAGGACTGTGCCCGGGCGGCCGTCGTCCAGCTCAACACCAGTCTCCGGGCGACCCGCAGCCAGTCCTCCGCGGCGTGGGCGGAACGCGACACCGACCTGCTCCCGCCTTTCACCGGCCGCCTGGGCGGCGGTCCGGTGGCGGCTGGGGCGAGATCGGCCGCAACTGGGCCCGGGTCACGGGCATCGACGTGGCCGAGGAGGCGACCGCCGCGCACCGCTGAGGCACCCGCCGCGGCGCGGACGGCGGTGCGGCGGGCTCCGCCGTCGCCCGCGCCGTGCTCCCGGACACCGTGGGCCGCAGGTTGCGAGAGCGAGCGGCGGCGCGGCGCCCGGTGCACACGGAGAGCACACGCTTCCCGGGGCGGAGTGGAAAGGGGCGGGCGCTGGGCGCGCCCGCCCCCCGCCCGCTCACGCCGGGGCGCTGTCGGGCTGTGTCGCGGCCGACCGCGCGTCGTCGCTGAGGGTGGGCCAGGTGCGCGCGGCGGCACCGTGCGCGATCGGCCGCCACCAGGGGACGAGCGGCAACCCGTTCGCGGGCTCGAAGGGCTCGCCGGGTCGCGGCACGGCGATGCGGGCGCCGGCGGCGAGCGCCGCGGTGGCGGTGCCCTCCGCGGGCTCCTCCCACGGGTGCGGGGCGAGGTTGAACGTGCCCCAGTGGATGGGGAGCATGACCTCGCCGCGCAGGTCCTGGTGGGCGCGGACGCCCTCCTCGGGGGTCATGTGGATGTCCGGCCAGAATTCGCTGTAGGCCCCGATCTGCACCATGGTGGCGTCGAACGGGCCGTACGCCTCGCCGATCTCGGCGAATCCGGGGAAGTAGCCGGTGTCGCCGCTGTGGTAGACGCGGTGCTCCGGTCCCGCGACGACCCAGGACGCCCACAGGGTGTGCTGGGTGTTGCGGATCGCCCGGCCGCAGAAGTGCCGCGCGGGGGTCGCGGTGAGGGTGAGGCCCGCGACCCGCGTCGACTCGTGCCAGTCCAGCTCGGTCATACGGTCCGCGGGGACGCCCCAGCGTTCCAGGTGGGCTCCGACGCCCAGCGGCACGACGAACCGGGTGCCCGAACCGGCCAGGGCCTTGATCGTGGGCATGTCGAGGTGGTCGTAGTGGTCGTGGGAGATGACGACCACATCGGCCTCGCCCGCGTCCTTCAGCGCGACCGGGGGCCGGTGGAGGCGCTTGGGCCCGACGAAGGAGAAGGGGGAGCACCGCTCGCCCCACACGGGGTCGAACAGGACGCGGCGGCCGTCGATCTCGCCCAGGACGGTGGAGTGGCCCATCCAGGTGAGCCGCAGTCCCGAGATCGGTGGAACGGTCAGCTCGGCGAGGGTCGCGGTGTGCAGCGGGATCTCCCCGGCCGGGGCCCTGCGCAACCGCGCCTCCTTGCGGAAGTACGTCCGGGCGAACCGCAGCATCGAGCCGGAGGGCGCCGTACGCGCGCCGACGGGGTTGGTGAAGACCCCGTCGGCGAAGTTCGGCGACCGCCGGATGCGCTCCATCCTCTCCCCGGAGGGGTTGTCCCCGAAAGCGGGGATGAGGCTGGAGAGCAGGGAACGCCTCGGACTGGGGCCGGACACGGTTCCTCCCGTTGGTCGGCGGTCACGAACGTGCCGTGAGCCGTCCGGCCCCGGCAGAACCAGTATGTACAGCGACAACTCCTACACCGGTCATTCCGGTTCCGCGCTCCTTCGCCGAATTCGGCGGCCGCGCCTGCGGCACGTCGCTGACCAGCCTGTTCGCATGGGCGACGGTGGCGCCGACCTGCGTTCTCGATGGTGCCACCGTCGCGGGCCGGTCGCCGCCCGCCCCTGCCCGGCGCGCGGCCGGGACCGCCCGCGCCGGGCTACGCGGGGCGGGGCTGGCCGTACACGCGTTCGACGTTGAACTTCAGCACGAGGCGCTTGTCCTCGACCATGGCGCGGCGGTAGTCCTCCCAGTCGGGGTGCTCGCCCTGGATGGCCCGGTACAGGTCGATGAGCTCCTCGACGGTGGCGTCGCCGCGCTCCGCGGCGACGGGGGTGAGCTCGGCCGTGCCCTCCGCGACGGTCCAGGCCCAGCGGTCGGGCGTGGTCACGTGGTAGCTCGCCCGGGGGTCGCGGCGCAGATTGCGGGTCTTGGCCCGGTCGTCGGTGAGGGAGACCCGCAGCACCCTCGTGTCCGGGTCGTAGTGGTGGTTGACGTTGGACAGCTGGGGGCGGCCGTCGCGCTTGAGGGTGACGAGCACGCCGTCGCGGGTGTCGGCGAGCAGCCGGAGGAGGGCTTCGTTGTCGCTCATGACTGCCTCAACGACCGCCGGGGAGCCAGGATTCCGGGAACGCCTCGTGGCGGGCACTGCCGCGTGGGACGCGGGGCGGCCCTTCCGCGTTGCGCGCGAGCGGCCCTCGGTCGCCTCGCCGGGCCGCACGCGCCGCGGGCGCCTGCGCACGGCGCACCCGCGCGGCACGTCCGCTTGTTCCCGGCGCCGCGAGCCGGCCGGCCTCGATGCCTCCGGCCTCCGCACCGGAACCACGCGGCGCCCCGCCCTCCGGCTCCGTCCCCGACGTCCCTCTTGCGCCCCCGGGACCCGGCGGACGGCGCGGCGGACGGCGCGGCGGCGGTATCCGGCTCTCGTCACCCGCCGGCTGCCGCCGGCCGGGCCGGTGGCGACGTGTCGCGCCCCAGGTATGTCAGAGGGCCGGGGTCCGGAACGGGAAGCTCACGGAAACCCAGCCGGTCATAGAAGGTGCGGGCGGCGGTGTTGGCGGTCACCATGCCGAGGTGCACGGCGCCGACGCCGCGGGCCGCGAGGGCGGCGAGGAAACGCGCCATCAGCTCCCGCCCGTAGCCGCGCCTCTGGTGATCGGGCAGCAGGTCGATGTGCAGGTGCGCGGGGTGGTCGGCGAGTTCGGGCACGATCATGCGCTCGGGGCGGTGCAGCAGGGCCGCCAGTTCGCCGTCCGGGGTGACCGGGGTCCCGGACGGCTTCGGGTGGCGGTGCCCGAGCCGCGGGAGCCACTCGAGGCGGTAGCGCCGCACAAAGGCGGCGGTGTCCGCGGTGCCGACGATGTAGCCGACGGCGCGCGTACCGTCGTCCACGACGAAGGCGAGTTCGGGCTCGAGGTGGACATAGGGCCCCGCGAAGACGTCCGGCAGCAGGTCGTGGTCCGCGTAGAGGTGCCGCGCGTCGCCGCCTTCGTGGCCGGTGCGTACGCAGACGTCGTAGACGGCGGCACGGTCCGCCGGGCGGTAGGGGCGGATCAGCGGGGGTGGGGTCGTGCGGACGGATGCGGCCATGCGGGGCATGATGCCGCATGGGAGCGCTCCCACGCCCTTTGGCGGGCCCCCGCGCTCCGGACCTCGTCGACGGGCGGCTCCGGGACACCGGACCACGGCGCCACCACGTCGGCCGCGGGCCGGTCGGAGTGACACTGGAAGGAGGAGTCATGAACGGTTCGATCCAGGTCGGGCGCGTGTTCGGGGTCCCGCTCCGCATGCACTGGAGCGTCCCCGTTCTCGTCGTGCTGCTCGCCTACGGGCTCGGCCGCGAGACCCTTCCCGCCTGGGTCCCGGGCCTGTCGGGGACCCTGTACACCGTCGCGGCGGCCGCGGGCGCGGTCCTGCTGATGGCGAGCCTGCTCGCGCACGAGGTCGCCCACGCGGCCACGGCCCGCCGTGAGCACCTGTCGGTGGAGGACGTCACCTTGTGGGCCATGGGCGGCATGACGCGCATGGGACGGCCGAGCTCCGCGGGCGTGGCCTTCCTGGTGGCGGTCAGCGGCCCGGTGACCAGCCTGGTCATCGGGGGCGCCGCCCTCGGCGCAGGCATCGGTGTGGATGCGGCGGCCTCCCATTCGCTGCCGGGAGCACTCCTGATCTGGCTCGGCTGGGCGAATCTGCTGCTCGGCGTCTTCAATCTGCTGCCCGCCGCACCCCTGGACGGCGGCCGGGTGCTGCAGGCCCTGCTGTGGTGGCGCACCGGGGACCGCGACCGCGCCGACCGGGTCGCCGGGCGCGGTGGGCAGGTCCTCGGGTTCTTCTTCGTCGCGGCCGGCTGGCTCGCCTTCGCCCGCGGCGCGCCCAGCGGTCTGTGGCTCGCCCTCGTGGGGATCTTCATGGCGCTCACGGCGGGCGCCGAGCGCCGGCGCGCGGTCATCAGCGCCGCCCTGCGCGGCGTGCGGCTCGGGGACGCCATGTCCGCTCCCGTCGTGACGGCCCCCGACTGGCTGCCGGTGAACCGCTTCATCGACGAGGTCGCGGTCGCCTCCCGGCACTCCACCCTGCCCCTGGTCGACTTCGACGGCCGTCTCAGCGGAGTGCTGCTACTGCGCCGGCTCACGTCCGTCCCGGCGGAGCGCCGCGCCGACGTGCGGGTCCGCGACATCGCCGTCCCGCTGTCGCAGACCGCCACCGGCGCGCCGGACGAGTTCGTCGACGACGCCCTCGAGCGCCTCAGGCCCGGCGCGGGCGGTGTGCACGTCGTCGTCGTCGACGGGGGCCGGCCGGTGGGCATCGTGACCGGGAGCGACATCTCCCGGCTGGTCCGGAACCGCCGCATCGCGGGGGGCCCGCGGCCGCTGTGACAGGCGCGCCCGCTGCGCGCACGGCAGGGGTGGTCCAGGATGGTGCCATGCTGCTCGCGGAGCTCGCCCGGACGTCCCGGGAGGTGGCGGCCACGACCGCCCGGTCGGAGAAGGTGGCGGCGCTGGCCCGGCTGCTGCGTGCCGCGGAGCCCGACGAGGCGCCGGTGGTGATCACGTACCTGGCGGGCCGGCTGCCCCAGCGCCGTACCGGGGTCGGCTGGAGCACCCTGCGGGAGCGGACGGAGCCGGCGGCGGCGCCCCGGCTGACCGTGCGCGAGGTCGACGGGGCGCTGGACCGGATAGCGGCGGTCACCGGCAAGGGGGCGACAGCGGAACGCAGGCGTCTGGTGGCGGAGCTGATGGGGGCGGCCACCCGGCAGGAGCAGACGTTCCTGCTCGGGCTGATCGGAGGGGAGCTGCGCCAGGGCGCGCTCGACGCGCTCGCGGTCGAGGGACTCGCCGCGGCCGCGGACGCGCCCCCGCAGGAGGTGCGGCGCGCGGTGATGCTCGGCGGTTCTCTCGGCGCCGTGGCGCGGGCGTTGCTGGCCGGCGGCCCGCAGGCGCTGGCGGCGTTCCGTCTGGAGGTGGGCCGGCCGGTGCAGCCGATGCTCGCCCAGACAGCCAAGGACGTGGACGAGGCCCTGGACCGGCTGGGCCCGTGCGCGCTGGAGGAGAAGCTGGACGGCATCCGCGTCCAGGTGCACCGCAAGGGCGAGGACGTACGCGTGTACACCCGCACACTCGACGAGATCACCGGCCGACTTCCCGAAGTCGTGGCAGCAGCAAGGGAGTTGGAGGTGGATGAAGCCGTGCTCGACGGTGAGGTCATCTCCTTCGGAGAGGACGGCCGTCCGCGCGCCTTCCAGGAGACCTCCTCCCGGGTGGGCTCGCGCCTGGACGTCACGGCCGCCCGGGCGTCACTGCCTGTGGCACCCGTCTTCTTCGACCTGCTGGCGGTCGACGGCCGCGACCTGCTGGACCTGTCCACGGCCGAGCGCCACGAGCAGCTGGCCCGGGTGGCCCCCGCGCCGCGCAGGGTGCGCCGGCTGGTGGCCGCCGACCCGGGCGATCCGGCCGTCCGGCAGGCGGCCCGCGACTTCGCGGAGGGCGTGCTGGAGCGGGGCCACGAGGGGGTCGTGGCCAAGGCTCTCGACGCCCCGTACAGCGCCGGGCGGCGCGGCGCGGCCTGGCTCAAGGTGAAGCCCGTGCACACCCTCGACCTGGTCGTCCTCGCCGCCGAGTGGGGCCACGGCCGGCGCACCGGCAGGCTGTCCAACCTCCACCTCGGGGCCCGCCGGCCCGACGGCACTTTCGCGATGCTGGGCAAGACATTCAAGGGCCTGACCGACGCCATGCTCGCCTGGCAGACCGAGCGCCTGCGGGAACTGGCCGTCAGCGACGACGGATGGGTGGTCCGGGTCCGCCCGGAGCTGGTCGTGGAGATCGCTTTCGACGGCCTCCAGCGCTCCAGCCGCTACCCGGCGGGCGTCACGCTCCGCTTCGCCCGCGTCCTGCGCTACCGCGAGGACAAGACGGCCGCCGAGGCGGACACCGTCGACACGGTGCTGGCACTGCGGCGTTGACCCGCCTGATCCCGGGCGGCCACCGCGTGCCCCGCTGCCGCGGAACCGAGTGCCCGCGGTGTGCGGCGTCGTCGATGCCGGCCGTGGATGTCATGGCCTTCTGATCCGCAGCCATGGCCAGGTCGGTCAGCGGGGGCCGGCCCATCGAGATCAGGAGCGCCGGCCAGCCGACGCCGCGGGCCGCGCGGGCGCGCTTCGGGGGCAGCCGCTCGACGGACTCGATGGCGATGCCGACATGTGGTTACGCGGCCTCGCCGGAGGCCGGTCCGCCCGTCTTCGCGGTCCCGGCCATCGCGGGCCCCGGTCGCGCCGCCGCGGCGGTGGGACCAGCTCCGCTGCTCGGAGGCGGGATCCGGCTTGTCCCGCGTGGCCCGTATCAGCAAGCACCTCGCCCCGACAGCAAGCACCTCGGCTCGACGCCAGGGCCTGAGCGGCGGCGGTCGTGGCACCGCCCAGGCCGCGCTCGTCGGCGACCTGGCGCTGCTCCCGCTCCTCCTGCCGCAGTCCGCGCGGCGCCCGGCGGTGCGGCTCGGCCCCCCGCGCCTGCTCCTCCGGGGCGTACAGGCACCCGTCTGGCCGTCAAGAGGGTCCGCCAGGAAGGGCTTGCGGCGCTTCGACGATGCTTCCGGACGGTCGGCTCCACACCACTACCCCGGTCGGCCACCCGGGACGTATGGCGGCAGTCGCCTTTGAGGACAGGACAGAGCCCGACCCAGCCAGAGACAGAAATAATCAAACGGGTTACAGTTCTTTCATCCATGAGCCATCGGTCGTCCGACCGATCGGTGGGGCCGAGGTGAGGAACGAGTCATGCGCGCGATCGAATACGACCGGTTCGGCGGCTATGAGGTACTGGAACTGCGGGAGAGGAACCTGCCGGTGCCCACCGAGGGGCAGGTCCTCGTCAGGATGTCGGTGGCCGGGGTGAACCCGCTGGACGAGACGGTGCGGTCGGGAAAGCTCGCACCCACCCTGCACAAGCCGCTGCCGATCCGGCCGGGTGGCTTCGGTGTGGGACGGGTCGAGGAGCCCGGCGCCTCGGGACTGGCTGCGGGTGACCGCGTCGTGCTGAGCGGAGGACGGTACGGGGTGAGCGCCGACGGTTCGTGGGCCGACTACATCGCGGTCGACGCGGCCCACCTGCTGCCGATCCCGGACGGCGTCGACGACGAGACCGCCGCCGCGCTGACCACCGGCGCCGGCTACCTGACCGCCTACCTGGCGCTGAAGGAGCTGGCGGGCTTCCGCAGCGGCCAGAGCGTGCTGGCGCCGGGCGTCGGCGGTGCGGTCGGTCAGGGCGGCGTCGAGGTCGCCCGCGTCCTGGGCGCCTCGCAGGCCATCACCACGGCCACCACCACCGAGAAGGCGGAGCTGGGCCGGTCCGCGGGGTACGAGGTCATCGACCTCACGCAGGAGTCGCTGCGTGAAGGGGTGGCGCGGCTGACCGACGGCAAGGGCGTGGACGTCGTGCTCGACGGCGTCGGGGGTTCGGTCACCGGGGAGGCACTCGGCTCGTTGGCCGTGGACGGCACCCTCGTCAGCATCGGTTACGCGGCCGGAGTGCGTGCCGATATCAATGTGACCGACCTTATATGGAAGAACGCCCACGTCCACGGGTTCAGGTTCGCCTTGTTCACGCCCGAGCAGGTCAACGCCGCCAATGCGGTCCTGCTCGACCTGGTCTCGCAGGGTGAGCTCCAGCCGAAGGTGGCGGAGGTCCTCCCGCTGGAGAAGGCTGCCGAGGCGCAACGCCTGCTGGCCGAGGGCGGCCCCTTCGGCCGCATCCTGCTCGCTCTGTGACCCGGCCCGCCGCGACACGTTGACACGGGGCATCTGCCACAGCGCCAAGGGGGTCCTGACGGGCACGTCGGCAGTGCGGACGTGTCCGTTAGGATCCGCTGGCACACCGTGTCGGTACTGCGTGCGCCAGGGGAATTCGTTTCCCGGAGAGAGGGATACGCCATGACGTGGTCGGCCACGGATCGCTACGCCTTGGAGCCTGCTCCCGGCGGTCTCGCGTTCGTCCAGGAACTGCTCAACACCACGTCCGCCGGCAGGCCGCGTCATGCAGACTGGCTCGACGACCCCACCACCGCGCAGACGTGGCTGAGCGAGGCGCTCGCCCGGTGGAGCACGGCTTCCGGTCGGCCCGCTCCTGCTGTGGACCTCACTGATCGCGACTGCGAGGCACTGCGGGGCCTGAGACGGGCTCTGCGCGAGCTTCTCTCCGATCAGAGCGACGGCGCCGAGGCCGTGTCCGAAGAGGTACAGGCCGCCCTTCCCCCACTGTCCGTCTCGATGCAGGTCGACGAACACGGCACCGTCATCGCAGAACCTTCGGGTCATGGATGGCGGAGGGTCGCATCGCTCGCGCTGATCGAATGCCTCCAGGCCCAGCAGACCGGCCAGCGGCGGCGGCTGAAGATATGCCGCAACGAGCGCTGCCAGTGTGCGTTCTACGACCGTTCACGCAACAACAGCGGCGTCTGGCACGACGTGCGGGTCTGCGGCAACGCCGCAAACCTGCGGGCCTACCGCGCCCGCCAGCGAGAACAGGCCGCCTCCGGCCAGTGAATCTCACGCCACGCCCTGCCACACGGTGGGCGTGACTCGACGGCTGGGGAAGCGGCCCGCCGGATACCAGGCGGACGGCGGGCCGACGAACGGTGCGGGGGCCAGAGCGTTGCCCGGTTCGGCCGGGAGAGGATCTCCGGTCCGCCAGAGGGATCCGGTGGGCCTCGACGGGGGTCCGGGGCCGCGGAGGCGCTTCGCCGGCGGCCGACCGTCAGCCCAACTGCGCCGCGAACGCCTCGTAGGCCCGCTCGTCGAAGAGTACGAACCTGACCTCTTCGACAGCGGTGACGGCTCCACACACCGCCTCGACGGCGACACGCGCGGCGCCGTCCAGCGGCCAGCCGTAAGCGCCGGCCGAGATCGCCGGAAAGGCGACGGTCCGCGCTCCGAGATCGTCGGCGACGCGTAGGGACTCCGCATAGCAGGACGCCAGCAGGGACGGGTCGGCGGCGGACGCCTGGTACACCGGACCGACGGTGTGGATCACCCAGCGGGCGGGAAGCCGGCCGGCCGTGGTGGCGACGGCCTGCCCGGTGGGCAGGCCGCGCCCGTACCGCGAGGCGCGCAGCGCACGGCACTCCTCGAGGATCTGCGGGCCGCCGCGGCGGTGGATGGCGCCGTCGACGCCGCCGCCCCCGAGCAGCGAGGAGTTGGCGGCGTTGACGACGGCGTCCACGGACTGCTGAGTGATGTCCCCCCGGACGAGGGTGATGCGTGCCATGCCGTGGATCCTGCCACCGCCGGGGCCCCGCCGCCCGGGCGTTTCCGCGACGGTCACCAGTCGCAGGGCACCCGCAGGTCGAGCAGCGAGTCGCAGAACTCGGCAGGGCGCTCCGGCCAGCCCTCGCGGTGCCAGTGCGCGATGCGCCAGCCCAGCCGTTTGGGCCACAGCGGCAGGCTCCGCAGATCCTCCACGGGGACCCAGACGGGCTCGGCGGCCTTCTCGAGGTCCAGACAGGCGCGCGGGGCGATCTCGCCGTGCGCCTCGACGAGGAAGTAGTACCCCGGGCGCGAGCCGTGGTGGACCCGGTTCACCCGGGCGATCTCCCGCCTGATGGTGCCGCTCATCCCCGTCTCCTCGGCCAGTTCGCGCAGCACGGCCGCCTGCGGGGTCTCCCCCGGCTCGACCCCGCCGCCGGGTATCTCGTAGTACTCGCCGCGGCGGTGGCGGTAGCGGATGAGCAGCGCGCGGCCGCCCCGGATGATCACCGCTCCGGCCCGTGTCCGCTTGGGCGGCCGGCCGAGCGGGTCCTCCAGCACGAGACGGCCCCACCACCAGGGCGGTCCGTCCCAGGAGCGCAGGATGGCCTCCCACGCCGTCCAGGGCGCGAGGGACAGGTGCAGGGCCTCGTCCCGGCCGAGCAGCCGGGCGGGCGGGGGGCCGGAGTCCGGCGGCACGGCGGCCCGGTAGTACAGATGGGTGCCATCGGACGCGCGCACCTCCAGACAGGGCCGAGGGTCGGTGCGGACCGCGACGCCGAGAATGTCGCGGGCCGCCTCGCGGGCACTCCCCGCGGGGTCCGCGCGTGGCGGTACGGGGGCCTCGGGCAGGCTCAAGTCGCTGCGCACGGCAAGGCGTCGGTCGTGGAAGAGGATCACTCCCGCATGCAGTGAGGACATCCCGCCGACGCTAGCAGCGCCCGCCCCCGGTGCCCCAGGCCTCTACCGGCTCATCTGCCCGGCGGGAGGGCCACGGGCGGCCGTCTGGTGGTCGGCCTCCGCCCGTCGCACTCTGGAAGGGAGGAGGCGAGCTGACATGACACGTCCGGTCGGTATTGACCTCGGCACCACCAATTCGGTGGTCTGCGCGTTGGAGGGCGGCGAGCCCAGCGTCATCACCAACACGGAGGGAGCGCGGACCACGCCTTCGGTGGTGGCCTTCAGCAAGGGCGGCGAGGTTCTCGTAGGCGAGATCGCCAAGCGCCAGGCCGTGACCAACGTGGAGCGCACCGCGCGTTCCGTGAAGCGGCACATGGGCGACCCCGACTGGCGGTTCCCCGAGTCCGGCACCATCGACGGCAAGCGCTACACGGCCCAGGAGATCTCCGCGCGCGTGCTGCAGAAACTCAAGCGCGACGCGGAGGCGTACCTCGGGGAGGACGTGACGGACGCGGTGATCACGGTGCCGGCGTACTTCAACGACGTCCAGCGCACCGCGACCAAGGAGGCCGGGGAGATCGCGGGCCTGAAGGTGCTGCGGATCATCAACGAGCCCACGGCGGCGGCCCTGGCGTACGGCCTGGACAAGGAGAACGACCAGACGATCCTCGTCTTCGACCTGGGCGGCGGCACCTTCGACGTCTCCCTGCTGGACATCGGTGAGGGCGTGCTGGAGGTCAAGGCCACCAACGGCGACACCGGGCTGGGCGGCGACGACTGGGACCAGCGGATCGTCGACCACCTCGTGGAGCGCTTCAAGAGCTCCTACGGGCTGGACCTGTCCAAGGACAAGATGGCACTGCAGCGGCTGCGCGAGGCCGCCGAGCGGGCCAAGATCGAGCTGTCCTCGTCCACCGAGACGACGATCAACCTGCCCTACATCACGGCGTCCGCCGAGGGCCCACTGCACCTGGACGAGAAGCTCACCCGCGCCCAGTTCCAGCAGCTGACCGCGGACCTCCTGGAGCGCTGCAAGGGCCCCTTCCACCAGGCGGTGAAGGACGCTCGGATCAACGTCGCCGACATCGACCACGTCATCCTGGTGGGCGGGTCGACCCGGATGCCGGCGGTCGCGGAGCTGGTGAGGGAGCTGACCGGCAAGGAGCCGCACAAGGGCGTGAACCCGGACGAGGTCGTCGCGGTCGGCGCCGCGCTGCAGGCCGGTGTGCTCAAGGGCGAGGTCAAGGACGTCCTGCTGCTGGACGTCACCCCGCTGTCCCTGGGGATCGAGACCAAGGGCGGCATCATGACCAAGCTGATCGAGCGCAACACGACCATTCCCACGAGGCGCTCGGAGATCTTCACCACGGCCGAGGACAACCAGCCGTCGGTGCAGATCCAGGTCTACCAGGGCGAGCGCGAGATCGCGGCGTACAACAAGAAGCTCGGTGTGTTCGAGCTGACCGGGCTGCCCCCGGCGCCGCGCGGCATCCCGCAGATCGAGGTCTCCTTCGACATCGACGCCAACGGGATCATGCACGTCACGGCCAAGGACCTCGGCACGGGCAAGGAGCAGAAGATGACCGTGACCGGCGGCTCGGGGCTGCCGAAGGCGGACATCGACCGCATGATGCGCGAGGCCGAGCAGCACGCCGAGGAGGACCGCGAGCGCCGCGAGGAGGCCGAGACGCGCAACAACGCGGAGAGCCTGGTCTACTCCACCGAGAAGCTGCTGCGGGACAACCCCGACAAGGTCCCGGGCGATCTGAAGTCGGAGGTCGAGTCGGCGGTGGGGGAGCTGAAGGAGCAGCTCAAGGGCACGGACGCGGCCGGCATCCGCCAGGCGACCGAGCGGCTGACCGCCTCGGCCCAGAAGATCGGCACCGCGATGTACGCCCAGGCCCAGGCGGCACAGTCCCAGGCGGGCGGGGGCGGGGCCTCGCACACGGCGCCGCCGACGGGCGACGACGACGTGGTGGACGCCGAGATCGTCGACGACGACAAGCGGGAGTGAGGGGCGGCGTGGACCGCGCCGGGCGGCCCCCCGGGGTGAGCCGCGGTTCGGCGGCTCACCCGACGCGTGCGGGCCCGCGCCGACGGCGGCCACGTCGCGCGGTCCCCGCTGCTCAGGACGGCCAGGTGCTCTGCGCGGAGGGGAGCCACTCCGTCGGTGTCGAGCGCATCGTCGCGGAGGCGCAGGTCGCGCGAGCGGCGTTCTGCCGCCGCTTCCCCGGCAAGGAGGACCTCGTCGTCGCGTACCGGGACGAGGCGGACCGCGCCCTGCGCGCCCGGGCCCGCGCGGCGGTCGCGGCAGGGCTCCCGGCCGCCGACACGCTCCGGGCCATCGGCGCGGCCATCGCCCATGACATCCGGTCCCCCGGCTTCCGCGGGTGCGCCTTTTTCACGCCGTCGGCCGAGTACCCCGACGCCGATCACCCCGTACACCTGGCCGTCCTCGGCACCGCCAGTGGTTCCTCGGCACCGTCACGGCGCTTATGGCCGAGGCCGCGGTCCGGGAGCCTTCGGCCGAAGCCGCCGCCCGCCACTTCATGATGACGCGCGACGGGGCGATGGCCGCCGGGCGTCTCTTCGACCCGGCGCTGGTGTGTGGGACCTTCCTGCACGGTGTCGAAGGACTCCTCGAGGCCCACGGCCGTACCCCCTGACACCGGGCCGGCGCGCACCGTGTGGCCGCGCAGGCGGTGGCCGGCGGGGGACTGCGGAGGCAGCGGCCCGGGTGCACCCTGGAGGCATGGAGACAACCCACAAGGTCGATGTGGCGCCGTTCGCGGCAGACCACCGCTACCGCCGGGTGCACATCCAGGGCGTGGGGTGGCAGGAGTTGGAGCGGGAGGAGTTCGAGCCGCGGGTGCGGGGCGCCTTCCCGGACATCGACGTGTCGGACCCGGAGCAGGTGCATTGGGCCGACCACCCCGGCGAGTGGCCGCGGTGGCAGCCGGGCGAGGCCTGAGCGCGGCGGTCCGCGGGGCTTGCGGGCCCGGACGCGGCGGTCCGCGGGGCTTGCGGGCCCGGGCCTGGCGGGCCCGGGCCTGGCGGGGTCCGAGCACGGCAACCGGGCCTGGCGGGATCCCGGCACAGCGGTCTGCCGCGGAACAGCGCGGGAAGCCGTCCTGCGGGCGTCAGCCGGCGCCGTGCTCCAGCAGTGCGGCGATCCGCTCGACGGCGAACGCGTAGCCCTGCACCCCGCACCCCGCGATCACGGCGTCGGCGCGTGCCGAGACATAGCTGTGGTGCCGGAAGGCCTCGCGCCGGTGGATGTTGGAGATGTGCACTTCCACGACGGGGAGGCCGTCGCAGGCGTTGAGAGCGTCCAGGATCGCCACCGAGGTGTGGGAGTAGGCGCCCGGGTTGATCACGATGCCCGCGTGGCGTTCGCGGGCCTCGTGGATCCAGTCGATCAACTGCCCCTCGTGGTTGCTCTGCCGGCAGTCGGCGCTCCCCCCGTATCGCTCCGCCGTCGCGGCGCACAGCGCCTCGACGTCGGCGAGGGTCTCGGAACCGTAGATCTCGGGCTGCCGCCGACCGAGCAGGTTGAGGTTGGGACCGTTGAGGACCATGATCGGCGCGCTCGCGAGGGTACGGGTCATGTCCCCAAGGTCTACCACGATCACCCGAAGGTGATGGCGGCGTCCATCTCCCAGACCAGCACCTCGGCGCCCTCGGCGCCGGCCGTGATCCGCTGGCCCTCGGCTCCTGTGACGCGTACGGCGTCGCCCTTGGCGAGGAGTCCGGCGCCCTCCAGGGCGACCTCGCCCTTGGCGACGTACAGGTGCACAAAAGGCGCGGTGGGCAGAGCGAGGGTCTGCTGCGGGGTCATGCGCGCGGCCTGCAGGGCGGCGTGCTTCTGCCGGATGGAGATGGCGCGCTCGCCGCGGTCGCGGTCCCTCCCGGAGGCGACGGTGACCCAGCCGCCGCGGGCGAGCTCGTCGTTGATGTCGAGCTGTTCGTAACCGGGCTTGATCCCCTGCTCGTCGGGGAAGACCCACATCTGCACGAAGTGGACGGGCTCCTTGTGCTCGGGCGCGCCGGTCAGCTTCCAGCTGTCGTTCTTCTCGCTGTGCAGGATGCCGGTGCCCGCGCTCATCCGCTGGGCGAGGCCCGGGTAGATGACGCCGTTGTGCCCCTCGGAGTCCTGGTGCACCAGGCCGCCCTCGAGCACCCAGGTGACGATCTCCATGTCCCGGTGCGGGTGCGTGTCGAAGCCTGTGCCGGGGGCGACGACGTCGTCGTTGGACACCAGCAGCAACCCGAAGTGGGTGTTCTTCGGGTCGTAGTGGTGGCTGAAGGAGAAGCAGTGGTGCGAGTCGAGCCAGCCGGCGCGGGTGTGGAACCGCTGGCCGGCGCGGCGGACATCCAGCTCGGTGGCCATCGGGATTCTCCTTCTGCGGTGTGCGGGCGCTGTCAGCCAACCTAACATGTTGAATCTCGAACTATATTCCCTGATGCCACGCTCCGGCGCGAGCCTCGAGGATCACGTCTTCTCCGGCCCGGGGCAGGTTCCCCGGCGGCAACCCCTACCCCGCCGCGCACGGCCTCCGGGGCGCCCTCCGCACCCGTCGGCTCGTCCGGCACGGGTTACCGCTCCCGGTCGGGACGCGCCGCCGCGTGCACGTATGCGCTCACGCTCCGGCGCCGCCGGTCGTCCGGGTGTCGGCCTGGATCGTCCCACCTCGCAACCGAACACCGATGCGACTTTCGGCTGCACGGGCGAGCACCTTTCCCGCATTCGCCCGGGTTCCCCACCGACGCCCCCGCGTCCGCCGGAACACGGAATCCCCCTCAGCCCGGACGCCCCGGTTCCCGGTCCGGCACCCGGGGCGGGCCGCCGCCGTAGTCGAGCCGTTCCGCCGTCCTGACCAGCCGGTCCAGTGCGGCACCGTCCCGCGGCCCGCCGTGCAGAGCACGGCAGGCCCGTCCCACAACGCCGTACAGACGAACGGAAAACAGACGTTTCGCGCTCCAAAACGCCATTTCCCGCCACCCCTTCCGCCGGTTAGAAATATCTACCAGGGTCGAGCGTAGGAGAAATGCGCCTTCGAAACCGGCAATGGAGTGGCGGCCCGCCGCCGCGGCGGATCCGCGAGCGTGAAGCGGGCACGGGAACACGGCGAGAGCGGGACGGCCCTGCTCCCCGCCGAGCGCCTCCGGGACGTGCTCAGCGTGCCCGAGGACCCCGGCCTGCGGATCCCGGCGTCCTGCTGCAGACCCTCGCGAAGCCCGACAACCACGGAGGCCGACCCGCCCTCGCCGACACGGCCGCCCGCAGTCGGGCGGGCCATGGGATCCGCTGCGTAAGAGGTCGCGCGGATAGGCGGGGTGGAGAAAGGAGCGGGTCGAGGGCCGAGTCCGGCAAGGCGGAGAAGGGAGACGCAGCGGAGCTGCGGCGACCGACGACAACGCCGCCAGGCGAGAGCCATCGACCCGCGACGCCGGCCCGCCTATCACAGCCGAGCAGCACACTTAAAGATCAAGCTAAGCCGAGGCGCGCGCATCGCCGTCCTGCCCCGCACCGGGCCGCGGGGGATGGACAACCGGGACGGGCGCCTCCGCTCACCTACATCGAGGGAACCGGCCCCGCCCCAGGCAGCTGTGGCGGCAGATGGCCGGCGCTGAACCCGGTCGCGTGCGGTACGTCGCCCCGCGCGGGGGGTCCGGGGACGGCACGCCCGCGGGCCCGCCAGTCGGCCAGGAGTTCCGTGTAGATCGGCGGGTCCATCCAGTAGGCGCCCGTCAGTTCCGCGAAGGTCCGGTGGTGCTCCAGGTGGCCCAAGGGAAGGGATCCGAGGAGCGAGGATGTGCTGCTGTCCATGTCCCCTTGCAACGCGGCTCATGCGCCGCTGGTACGTCCGGGGCAGCAGGGCCACTGGAACGAGTGAGCGCGCCACCCTCGTTGGGGTTCTTCCGCCCCCTACCCCTTCACTGTCCGGCCGCAGTGGGGTACATACGGCGTCTCCCGGCTGCGCTTCAGGGGCTCATCTCGCGGGGAGAGGGCCAGTAGAGAACCCGCGGCCTCCTGCGTTGCGGTCATGTGACGGCCGCGGGACTCCGGTGCACTTCCGGGCCCTGCCTGTGAAGCAACGATTCGCAGCTCGTGCCCCCCGCCCCCGGTCGGCGTCCGTACTCGGGGGAAGTTCGGCATGCGTTCGTACGGGAACCTCGTCGCAGCCGAGGATGCGCTGCTCTTCGTCAACGTGGCGGTCACCTCGACCGGCCGGCGTCCACAGGACGCGGACGAACAGCGGATGTCCCTGGACCCTCCGCGCCTACGTGCTGGCAATCATCGACAAGGCCCAGCTGGGACTGCGGCTGGAATCCGCCGGTTTCGGTTTCCTGCTCCGCGAGGACGTCCTGGACGGATACCGGCGCGGGAGCGCCCGCGCTGATCGCGCGCCCGGGGGCCACCACCGGCCGTAGCATGGCGCCGGGTGGTGAAGGAGGTGCGCATGACAGCGCGAGAGCCGGCATACGACGTGCTCGTTGTCGGGGGTTCAGGCGTGGATACCGTGGTGCGGGTGGACGGCCTTCCCATACCGCTCGTGGACTCCCTGGGAGTGGGGCCGGTCCTGGAGTGGCCCGGCCAGACCGGCGGCAACGTGGCGCTGGGCTGCCGCACGCTCGGCATGACCGTGAAATTCCTCGACTTCGTCGGCGAGGACTGGGCCGGCACGCTGCTCCGGGAGCGTCTGGCTCACGGCGGCGTCGACTTCGATCCGCTGATCTCCCCCGCGGGCACCCGCCGGGCCGTCAACCTCGTGGACGCCACGGGCCGCCGGACGTCCTTCTACGACGGACGCGACCCGGCCGACCTGCGGATGCCGCGCGAGTTCTATCAGCCGCACCTGCGCCGGGCCCGGCATGTGCATCTGTCCATCTCGCACTTCACCCGCTTCCTCTACGACGACATCATGGAACTCGGTCTGCCCGTCTCGGCCGATCTGCACGACTGGGACGGCCTGACGGAACACCACAGGGAGTTCGCCCACCGCTCCGACCTGGTCTTCCTCAGCGCCGCGGGCACGGCAGGACGCATCGCGGACGTGATGCGCGGCATCCTCCGCGACGGCCGCGCCCAGGCCGTGGTCGCCACCGCGGGCGCTGACGGCGCCTACCTGCTCGCGCGCGACGGGGACGGCACCCTCCAGCACATCCCGGCCGTCGCCCCGCCCGGCCCGGTGGTGGACTCCAACGGCGCGGGCGACGCCTTCCTCTGCGGCTTCCTCTACGGGCACATGCGCGGCCTGGACCTCGTGTCCTGTGCCCGCCTCGGCGCGACGGCCGGTGCGTACGCCTGCACGGCGGACGGCAACCTGGCCCTCATCGACGCCGCGACGCTGGAATCCGCTCAGGTCTCCCGCTGCGGCTCGTAGTCGGCCTCCTCCAGACCGAACGTCCAGGCGACCCCCTCGCGAGCCGTCCGGGTCCGCGGCGGCACCCGCAGCCAGTAGGTGCGGTGGGTGCCGTCCGGTTCCGGCGTGGAGTTGACGACCTCGACCATCACCAGCGGCTCGTCACCCTCCAGTTCGATCCGCCACAGCAGCCCGGCCGCGTCCCTCTGCACGGGCTCCGCCCCGGACTCCTCCAGGAAGCGCTCGTAGCCGTAGTGCTCCAGCATCACCCGGCGCAGTTCGGCGTTCCCCTCCTCGCGTATCCGGCGCGGGGTCAGCCCGGTGAGCCCGTCGAGGAACTCGGCGGGGACCGGCATGCCGCGCCAGGCGTGCAAGGCGAAGCCGTCCGCGAAGGCCAGCGCGGGGCCGTCGCCGCGGTCCAGCCGGCCGGCCTCGTCCCGGTGCAGTTCGAGGGGGCGTTCGGCGACGACCGCAGTCCGCTCGTACGGCCACCACCAGCCGGCGTTCCTGGCGACCGCGGCGATGCCGTCGAGCTCCCGTGTGTCCTCCATGCCGTCGAAGGCGGCCAGCCAGGCCGCGTCGTGCTGCCCGAACACGGCGTCGAGCAGGGCGAGCCGTACGGCCTGCCCGCCCCCGGGCACCGCGGGCGCGGCATCGGCCACGGCGGTCCGTATCCGTTCGGTCAGCAGCACCGTCGTGTCCCACAACTGGGCACCGGTGACGGCCCAGTGATCCGCCCAGCCGGCCGGCCCGAGCCGGTCGGCCGACCGTCGGCGCGCGGCGGCCCACGGACGCGTGCGCACCGCGTCGCGGACGCTGCCACCCGCCGTTCCGTCCGCCGTCAGGCGCACAACCAGGCCCACCGCCTCCAGCGGCGACGCCGCCCACACGATCCTTTCCGGCACCGGCAGGCCGGCCAGCCGGTAGGCCAGGCGCACACCCTCCTCCGCCGCCGCCCGGTCCGCAGGTCCGGTCGCCGCGACGACCCCACGCCACAGCGCCGTCGCGTCCGCGACCCCGGCCGATTCCGCCGCCGCCCCGCTCGCGTCCCCCGCCCCGCTCGCGTCCGCAACCCCGGCCGTGCTCCTCGCCGCCACCGTCGTCACCGCTGTCGTCATCGCTCGTTCCCCCGTCCTCGTCAGTCCGCCACGACGCGCACCGCGCCGGGCACGTACTCGCGCTGCCGCACCACCCGGTACCAGCCCTTGGGCAGCGGTATCGCCGCGTGCTCCTCGTGCACCACCCGCCCGCCGTCCGGGAGATGCAGGTACGCCGCACCGAACGGACCCGCCTCGCGCACCAGCGTCCCCGGCCCGACCACCGCGTGGGCGTGCCCGGTCACCTCCCCGAGGGCCAGCACGATCCTGCCCCGCGCGTCCCGCGGCTGCCGCGGCAGCCGATCCGTGCCCGGCGGCACGGCCGCCTCCTCGACGGGCACGATCAGGACGTCCCCCTGCCGGTACATGCGCGTCTCCCTTCGCCGTCGGCGCCCGCCGACCCGATGTCCACGACGCTACGCGGGGGGTGTGACAACGCTCCCCCTGCGGCCTGTGCACAGCCCGCGGCAGCCGCTGTCCGTGCGGCTTGGTAGAACTCTTGGCAAGTACAAGGCACCACCGCCTCTCGGCAGTGGCAGCCCCGCCCGAAGCGGCCGCCGCACGGCTCCGCGTCCGTCCACCCCGGGAGACCATCGATGGACTACGTCGAACATCTGCAGGAACTGAATGGCCTGCCGGCCTTCGACTTCCCTCCTCCCGACGCCCGGCAGGAGCTGCTGCCGGCTGCCGGCGCGGTGGCATGGCGACTGGCCGTCAACCCCTGGGACGACGACGCGAAGGAGACCTTCGCGCAGCTGTGGGACCGCTTCCTGGAGACGGTGGAGCCCGCCGGGGTGCGGGCCGTGGTCGCGGGTCAGTGGGGCGAGCCGTACGACAACGACTCCGGTGCCGTCGTGCGGCTGCTCGTGGACGCCCGGGAGCGGCTGACCGCGCTGGAGGCCGTGTTCATCGGCGATCTCGAGTCGGAGGAGGCCGAGATCTCCTGGATCGAGCAGTCCGACGTGACGCCGGTGCTCGAGGCCTACCCGAAGCTGGAGGTGCTGGGCGTCCGCGGCGGCACGGGGCTGCGCTTCCCCGCCGTCCGCCACCAGCGGCTGCGCACGCTCCGCTTCGAGGCGGGAGGTCTGCCCGGCGAGGTCGTCCGCGGGGTCGCCGCGAGCGAGCTCCCCGCGCTGGAGCACTTGGAGCTCTGGCTCGGCGTGGAGGAGTACGGGGGCGACGCCACCGTCGCCGACCTGGCACCGGTCCTCGCCGGCGGCCGCTTCCCCGCCCTGCGCCACCTCGGCCTGCGCAACAGCGAGATCCAGGACGAGATCGCCGCCGCCGTCGCCGCGGCTCCCGTCGTGGCCCAGCTCTCCTCGCTCGACCTGTCCCTGGGCGTGCTCACCGACGAGGGTGTGACCGCCCTGCTCGCCGGCCAGCCGCTGACCCATCTGGACTGGCTCGACCTCCACCACAACTTCGTCACCGAGCCCATCGCCGAGCGCGTTCGGGCCGCCCTCGAACCCTCGGGCGTCGAGGTCGACCTCTCGGACCCCGGCGACGAGGACGAGTGGGACGGCGAGGTCCACCGCTACACCGCCGTCGCGGAGTGAGGCCTTCATGACTGTCGCACACCATCTGGAAACCCTTTACGGTCTCCCCGTGTACACCCTGCCCGAGGCCGGCACCGCCGAACTGCCCGAGCCGGATGCCGTGGCCTGGCGGCTGGACTGCTTCGAGGCCGGCGACATCCCCTTCTCCCGGGTGTGGGCCCACTTCACCACGGCGGTCGACACCACGCGGGTGCGCGCCCTCGTCATCGGGCCGTGGTGGGACGACGACGAGTACTCCGAACTGCGTCCCGCGCTGGAGCTGGTGCTGGCGGACGCGGAGGGCTTCCCCGCGCTGCGCGCGCTGTTCCTGGCCGATGTGATCGGCGAGGAGTGCGAGATCTCCTGGCTGCAGATGACCGACGTCACGCCCGTTCTCGAGCACTTCCCGCGGCTGGAGGAGTTCGGTGTGCGCGGCGGCGACTCCGAGGGCATCGGCGAGGAGCCGCTGTCGCTGCGCCCGGTCCGCCATGAGGCGCTGCGCGTGCTGCGCTTCGAGTCCGGCGGGCTGCCCGGGGCGGTGGTGCGGGCGATCGGCGCCAGTGAACTGCCCGCGCTGGAGCACCTGGAGCTGTGGCTCGGCGTGCCGCAGTACGGAGGCGACGCCGCGGTGGCCGACCTGGCGCCGGTCCTCGCCGGCGGCTGCTTCCCCGCCCTGCGCCACCTCGGCCTGCAGGACAGCGAGATCCAGGACGAGATAGCGGCGGCAGTGGCCTCGGCGCCCGTCGTGGCGCAACTGGAGAGCCTGAGCCTGTCCATGGGGATCCTCACCGACACCGGTGCCGAGGCGCTGCTGGGCGGCCAGCCGCTCACCCATCTCAAGCGGCTCGACCTGCATCACCACTTCCTGAGCGAGTCCCTGGCCGACCGGCTGCGCGCGACCGTGGAATCCGCGGGCACCGAGATCGACCTGTCGGAGCACCGCGAGCCGCGCCGCTGGCAGGACCAGGAGTGGCGTTATGTCGCCGTCTCCGAGTAGCGGCACCGGCGGCGTGCTCGACGTCACCGTGGTGGGCAACCCCGGCAACCGCAGGACGACGCTGTTCGCTGCGGCGGTGCGGGCAGCGGGGCATCCCGCGCCGCGCGTGCTGGCGTGGCGCGACGTGCTGCGCGGAGAGTACGCCTTCGCGCCCGGCGAGTTCGTGCGCCTCGACTCCCCCGGAGAGGACGCCGAGGTCGACCGGCTGCTGCGGGGCGCCGACGACCCGGCCCGGGTCGAGGGCACCGCGCTGTGGTACCGCCGGTTCACCGCCGCCGTGCGGGAGGTGACGGTTTCGGCCCGCCGGGCCGGCGCGGTGCCGTCCGCCGACGCAGGGGAGATCGCCGTCCTGTTCGACAAGCGCCGCTGCCACGCCCGGCTCGCAGCGGCGGGCGTCCCGGTGCCGCCCGCTCTCGACGGGCCACCGGTTCGCGGTTGGGCGGAGCTCAAGGAGCGCCTGCGGGCCGCAAGGATCTCCCGGGCGTTCCTCAAGCCCGCCCATGGCTCCTCCGCCTCGGGTGTGGTGGCGCTGGCGACGGCGGGTCCCGACCGGGTCAAGGCGAGGACCTCGGTGGAGACTACCGGCGACGGACGCCTGTTCAACTCGCTGCGGGTGCGCGAATACCGCACGGAAGCGGAGGTGGCCGCCCTCGTGGACGCGCTGGCCCCGGACGGGCTGCACGTCGAGCGCTGGGTGCCGAAGGCGTCCCAGCACGGCCGGGCGGCCGACTTGCGGGTGGTGGTGGTCGCCGGCCGTGCCACGCACGCCGTCGTCCGCACGAGCCCGCACCCGATGACGAATCTGCACCTCGGCGGTGCCCGCGGCGACCTGGACACGGCGCGCGCGGCGATCCGCGCGGCGGGCGGCGACTTCACTGACGTGCTGGGGACCGCCGAACGGGCTGCCGCGTGCTTCCCCGGCACGCTCTGCGTCGGCGTGGACATCCTGCCCGCGAGAGGCTGGCGGCGCTTCGCCGTCGGCGAGGTCAACGCCTTCGGGGATCTGCTGCCCCGGCTCACCGGCCTGCCGGGCACGGCAGCCGAGGGCCTGGACACCTACGCCGCCCAGGTGGCCGCCGTACCGGCGACGCTGGAGCGCGCGCGACGCGAGGAGCACCACCATGACGCCACCGCTTGACATGAACCAGATCGTGGGCAACCACGACATCCTGCTGGTCACGCTGGACACCCTCCGCCACGACGTGGCGGAGGAGTTGGCCGCGGCCGGCCGCATCCCCCACCTGGCCCGCCATCTGCCCGGCGGCAGGTGGGAGCGCCGGCACGCACCCGGCAGCTTCACCTACGCCTCCCACCAGGCCATCTTCGCGGGCTTCCTGCCGACGCCCACCGCCCCCGGACCCCACCCGCGGCTGTTCGCGGCGCGCTTCGCGGGCAGTGAGAGCACCGCGGACGGCACCTTCGTGTACGACACCCCGGATCTGGTTTCGGGCCTGGCCGCGGCGGGCTACCGCACGGTGTGCATCGGCGGCGTCGGTTTCTTCAACAAGCAGGCGCCGCTGGGGTCGGTGCTGCCCGGGCTCTTCCAGGAGAGCCACTGGGAGCTGGAGTTCGGCGTCGCCTCGCCCACCTCCTTCGAGGCACAGGTGATCCGTGCCGAGGAGGTCGTCGCGGCCCTGCCGCCGGAGCGGCGGCTGTTCCTCTTCGTGAACGTGTCGGCACTGCACCAGCCCAACTGGTTCCACCTGCCGGGCGCCACCCGGGAGGCGGGCGACTCGCGCGCCACGCACGCCGCCGCCCTCGAGTACGTCGACCGCCATATCGGCAGGCTCTTCGCCGCCGCCTCGAGCCGCCGTCCGTGCCTGGCCGTCGTGTGCTCCGACCACGGCACGGCCTACGGCGAGGACGGCCACACCGGCCACCGCATCGGCCACGAGGTCGTGTGGACGGTGCCCTATGCCCACTTCCTCCTCGACGGGGCCGCCCGATGACCTCCACCGACGTGACGCTGTCCCCGACGCCCTCGGCCGCGGCCTCGCCGCGACCGTACCGGCACTACGTGTACGCCTATCCGCACAAGACGGCCTACCGCGCGCTCCCCCGCGAGCAGGCCCGGTTGCGGGATCTGTGGGCGGACGAGCCGAAGAACGCGCTGTCCCTCTACTTCCACATCCCGTTCTGCGAGGTCCGCTGCGGATTCTGCAACCTCTTCACCCGGATCGGCGCGCCCGACGGCCTGGCCACCGCCTACCTGGATGCTCTGGAGCGCCAGGCCGCGGCGGTGCGGGAGGCCCTGGGCGAGGGCGCGCGGTTCGCCAACGCGGCCTTCGGCGGCGGCACTCCCACGTATCTGTCGGCCACCGAGCTGGAGCGGCTCTGCGACCTCGCCGAAGGCGGCCTGGGCGCCGATCTGCGCGCCATACCGCTCTCCGTGGAGGCCTCGCCGGCCACCGCGACGGCCGACCGGCTCAGGGTGCTCGCGGAGCGCGGCACGACGCGGCTGAGCCTGGGCGTGCAGAGCTTCGTCGAGGCCGAGGCCCGCGCGGCCGTCCGCCCCCAGCGCCGGGGCGACGTCGAGGCGGCGCTGGGCAGGATCAGGGAGGCGGGCATCCCCGTCCTCAACATCGACCTGATCTACGGCATCGACGGCCAGACCGAGCGGTCCTGGACGCAGTCGCTGGACGCCGCGCTCGCCTGGCGTCCCGAGGAGCTGTATCTGTACCCGCTGTACGTGCGCCCGCTCACCGGCCTCGGCCGGCACAGCACCGCTACCACCGGCGCCGCCGGCAGCGACCGGAGCGAGGCGGCGTGGGACGAGCAGCGGTTGCGGCTCTACCGCCACGGCCGCGACCATCTGCTGGCACACGGCTACGAGCAGGTGTCGATGCGCATGTTCCGCCGTACGGGCGCCCCGGCCGCCGGCGGCGGGGACTACGCCTGCCAGACCGACGGCATGGTGGGCCTCGGCTGCGGGGCCCGCTCGTACACCTCCACGCTGCACTACTCCTTCGACTACGCCGTCGACATGCACCGCATCCGCGGCATCATCGACGCCTACACGGCGCGCACCACGCGGGAATTCGGCCACGCCGACTTCGGCTGGGCAATGGACGACGAGGAGGCCCGCCGCCGGCACCTGCTGCAGTCCCTGCTGCAGGCCGAAGGGCTGCCCGTCGCCGAGTACCGGGCCCGGTTCGGCACCTCTCCCGGGGAGGACTTCGCCGAGGAACTGGAGCACTTCGCCGACCGGGGCTGGCTGGACGCGGCCGCGGGGCCGGAGGTGCTGCGGCTGTCGCCCGAGGGCCTCGCCCATTCCGACGCGGCCGGTCCCGAGCTGTTCTCCACCGCCGTGCGCCGGCGCATGGCCGCCTACGAACCCAAGTGAGGCCCCCGCCATGGACCTGACGATCCTCTACCGCGGCCCGCTGGCCTCGTGCGACTACGACTGCCCGTACTGCCCCTTCGCCAAGCGCCGTGACAGCCGTGCCCAGCTGACCGCCGACCGCGCCGCCCTCGAACGCTTCGCCGGATGGGCGGCCGGGCAGGACGGCGACCGGCTCTCCCTGCTGTTCACCCCGTGGGGCGAGGGCCTGGTGCGGTCCTGGTACCGGCGCACTCTGGTGGAGCTCAGCCGGCTGCCGCATGTGCGCCGCGTGGCGATCCAGACCAACCTCAGCTGCCGCACCCAGTGGCTGGAAGAGGCCGACCTGGACACGCTCGCCCTGTGGTGCACCTTCCATCCCGGCCAGACGCCCTATGACCGGTTCCTGGCCAAGTGCCGCGACCTGGCCGCCCGCGGCGTCCGGCACAGCGTGGGCGTCGTCGGCCTGCCGGAGCACCTGGAGCAGGCCCGGCGGCTGCGCGCCGACCTTCCGGACGACGTCTACCTGTGGGTCAACGCCGCCGAGGGCCACACATATACCGACGCCGAGGCGGAGCGGTGGACCGCGCTGGACCCGCTGTTCCCGTACAGCCGGCATCCGCACCGCAGCGCGGGTCTGCCGTGCCGCACGGGCGAGTCGGTCATATCGGTGGACGGCGAGGGCACGGTGCGCCGCTGCCACTTCGTCCGCGAGGAGCTGGGCAACCTCTACGACGGCTCCTACCGCGCGGCGCTGCGCCAGCGGGCATGCCCGCTGGCCGTCTGCGACTGCCACATCGGCTATGTCCACCTTGAGACGCTGCCACTCTACGACGTGTTCGCGGGCGGGGTCCTGGAGCGGATCCCCGCCGCGCCGCCGCCGGGCCGGACTCCGTTGCGCCTGCTGACGCCGACGTCCCCGTAGCGAGCGGCCCGGCGGGGCCGCGGAGAGCCGTGTCAGCCCTTGCGGCCGACGCCTCCCCAGAAGGCGATGCGGACGTGCTCGCCCTCCTCCGGGAGCGGGCTGTCCGGGCGCCACCGCGGCACCTGCACGAGTCCAGGCTCGACCAGCGGGAAGCCGTCGAAGAAGGGCTCGATCTCCGACTTGCTGCGCAGCGTGAGGGTGGAGGTGGCGTTCTTGTAGGCCTCGGCGGCGTCGGCGTCCACGTCCTGGTGGAAGTCGGTCGTGCCGTGGCTGAGGATCAGCGCGCTGCCGGCCGCCAGGTTCTTGGTGAGGGCGCGCACGATCCCGGCCGGGTCCTCGTCGTCGCGGACGAAGTGCAGGAGCGCGACGAGCATCAGGGCCACGGGCTCGTCGAAGTCGATCAGCTCCCGGATGGTGGCGTGCTCCAGGATGCTCTCGGGCTCGCGGACGTCGCCGAGGAAGAAGCCGGCGTTGCCGGTGTTGGTGAGCCGCGCGCCGGCGTGGGCCGCCACGATGGGGTCGTTGTCGACGTAGGCGACCCGGGCGTCGGGCAGGACCGGGCGGGCCACCTCGTGCGTGTTGGGCGAGGTGGGGATGCCGGTGCCGATGTCGATGAACTGCCGGATGCCCTGCCCAGCCGCGTAGCGCACCGCGCGCTGCATGAACTCCCGGTTGGCGCGCGCGCTGGGGCGCGCGTCGGGGGTCATGCGGATCACCATCTCGGCCGCCTCGCGGTCGGCCTCGTAGTTGTCCTTGCCGCCGAGGTAGTAGTCGTACATCCGGGCCGGGTGCGGCCGGCTGGTGTCGATCTCCTCCGCGGGGAAGCCCTTGTCGGTCAACGCCCTGCTCCGTTCGGATTCCGATGGCCCCTGAGGGGCCGGTGAGTGCTGCGGTCGATGCTCTTCCGGCCCGTCCCGCCGTTCGCGGCGGCGGGACGTCGGCACGCGCGGACGGGCCGTGGCGCCGCCCGGGCCGTCGTCCTTGGTGGGGGCGCGACCACGGACGCACGAGCCGCCGTCGCCCCCGATCCACGGCTTGCTCCGGCCCGCGCCCCGAGGCTCCCGGTGGGCACGCCGTCGCGGATCCGCTCCATGCTCACGTCTCCTCGTGGATGCGGGCGAGGATCCGCTCGGTGCCGGCGGCCGGCGCGGCCTGGGCGCACATCCGGTCCAGGGCTTCCAGGAAGGTCGAGACGTCGTCGCGGTCGTCGAAGTAGACGCCGCCGACCAGGCTTTCCGAGTAGACGACGTCCGGGAGCTCGTGCGTCTCGAAGCGGAAGATGTGGAACGGCCCGTACATGGCCGGGTGCGGTCCGGCCGTGAACGGCATGATCTGCAGGCGTACGGCGGGCAGGGCGCAGGAGTCGATCAGCTTGGCGATCTGGGCGCGCATGACCGCCGGACGGCCTATGGGTCTGCGCAGGACCGTCTCGTCCATGACGACCCAGAGCAGGGGCGCGTCCTCACGGGTCAGCAGCGCCTGGCGTTCCATGCGCAGGGCGATCCCCCGTTCGATCTCCGCCTCACCGGCGCGCGGATTCCCCGCCCGCAGCACCTCGCGCGCGTAGTCCTCGGTCTGCAGGAGTCCGGGCACATAGTGCGGCTCGTAGGCGCGGATGACGCGGGCCTCGCCCTCCAGGCTCACGAAGGCGCTGAACCAGTCCGGCAGGACGTCCCGGTAACGGTGCCACCAGCCGGGCTGGTTGGCCTCCCGGGCCAGCGCGAGGAACTCCTCGAGCTCCTCCGGGGCGGTGACCCCGTAGGTGAGCAGCAGCTTCTCGACGTAGGGGATCTTCAGGCCGACTTCGGCCTTCTCCATGCGGCGGATCGTGGCGTGGGTGACGTCCAGGGCCCGGCCGGCGTCCTCGTAGGAGAGTCCGGCCCTCTCGCGCAGGTGCTGGAGCCGCTTGCCGAGCACCACCCGGAGGACGGTGGGAGCACCGCCCGACCGCGTGTCCATCACGACCACTTCCCCAACTCCCCTCTGACGCAAGCAGTGTGTCATGCCGTCATCAGGAGCCGACAGTGCGCACCCGTCGTTCTGTAAATTACAGATCGCATCTTGCCAACAGTTCCGGCGGGACCGCATAGTTAGCGACGTGGCCTCCTCACCAGTCGCTCTGCGGTTAGAGCGCCGCGGCACCCCCGACGCCCCTCACTGCCAGGACCTGTTCCGTCTGCCCGCCCGCGGGTCCTCGGTCGCCGACGCGCGCCATCGCGTGCGGGCACGGCTGCGGGAGTGGGACGCGGACGAGGGGCTGTGCGACGACGCGGAGGTGATCGTCTCCGAGCTCTTCACCAACGCCGTCATGCACACCGGCAGTGAGTGCGTCACCTGCGGCATGCGCTTCGACGGCGCCCGGCTGCGGCTCGAGGTCAGCGACCAGGGACGCGCGCCGACCGCGCCCCGGCCGCGGGCCGCTGGTGTGGACGAGGAGGGCGGACGCGGCCTGCTGCTGGTGGGCGCGCTCTCGCAGGCCTGGGGAGTCCGGCCCACCGACGACGGTGGCGGCCGTGTCGTGTGGGCCGAACTCGCCTCCGGGACGCAGCCTTACTGACGCGGCCTCCTGGAGCCCCCACCCCGCCGGGCAGCCGTCTACAGCGGCAGCAGGTCGGGGCGCTTGGGCGTCACATTGTCGCCGGAGGACTCCCCGCGCAGCCGCCGGCCGATCCAGGGCACGAGGTGCTCGCGGGCCCATTGGATGTTGTCCCGCCGGACCTCGGCGGGCGCACGGAAGGGTTCCGGCGGCCATGCCTGGTCGGGGTCGGCCGGCACCTCGAGCCCCAGCACCTGTGCGGCGCGCAGGGCGACCCGGGTGTGCCCCTCGGGCGACAGGTGGAGTCGGTCGGCGTCCCAGGCCCTGCGGTCCTGGATCGACCGGAGCGACCATAGGTCCAGCACCGGGGAGTCGTACCGGTCGGCGATCGCGCGCACATGCGCGGTGTAGGTGGCGATCTTGCCGCGCAGATGCCGCAGCACGGGGATGCCGCGGGTGTCGAAGCCCGTGCACAGCACGACGGTGCCGACGGCGGCGGCGAGGCGGGCGACCGCCGCCTCGTAGCGCTCGGCGACGTCGTCCGGGTCGCTGCCGGGCCGCAGGATGTCGTTGCCGCCGGCGCAGAAGGTCACGAGGTCGGGCGCGAGTTCCACGGCCCGCGGAACCTGCTCCTCGACGATCCGGTCGAGGAGGCGGCCGCGCACCGCGAGGTTGGCGTACCGGAAGTCGTGTCCGGGCCGGCGGTCGGAGAGGAGCACCGCCAGCCGGTCGGCCCAGCCGATGAACGTCCCGTCGGGACCCGGATCGCCGACACCTTCCGTGAAGCTGTCCCCCACGGCTGTGTACGACCCGATGGCGTCACTGTTGTTTTTCGAATCGTCTGGCACGTCCGCACATACTTCACCTCCTCGAGTGACCTACGCCACCGTAACCAGGGGTTGACGGGAGGTGATCTATCCCACCCGACTTGATGCGCCCCACGCGGAATACGGCGGTGTCCGGCGGCGCCCACCGGCCCGCGACGGCGATCGCATACCGACCGGTACGGGCGGCGCCCGGTGTGCCGTAGGGTCGGCAGTGGTCCGCCCGCCGGTGACCCGCACCGCGCGGTCCGTGAACGTACCCGTGAGCGAAGGAGCACCGGTGACAGAGCAGACGCCGCAGACCGCCCCCACGGAGCCCGAGCTGACCGGTGTGCGCAACTTCCGCGACGTCGGGGGCCTCCCGACGGCCGACGGCCGACGGGTGCGCTACGGGCGGCTCTTCCGCAGCGGGCACCTGGCGCACGCCACCGCCGAGGACGCCGGCTACCTCTCCTCCCTCGGCCTGCACACGGTCTTCGACTTCCGCAACGCCGCCGACATGAAGCTGGAGGGCCCGGACGTCGAGCTGCCCGGCGTGCGACAGGTGAACCTGCCGCTGAGCGACCCCGCCCGGGGCGCCGAGTTCTGGACCACGGTCCGCGACGGCGACGTCTCGGCGCTCCGCGAGATCCTCGGCGAGGGCCGCGGCACCGCGCGCATGGTCGCGGCCTACCGCCGCATCGTGCTGGAGCGCACCGCCGAGCACACCCGCATGCTGGAGTTGCTCGCCGAGGACGAGTCGGTGCCGGCACTACTGCACTGCGCGGCGGGCAAGGACCGGGCCGGCACCTCGATCGCCGTGATCCTGCTCGCCCTGGGGGTCGAACGCGCCGCGATCATGGAGGACTACCTCAAGAGCAACGAGGCCCACCGCCGCTACCGCATCAGGCGGGGCGCGCACGCCGAACCGGCGAGCACCCCCGAGGTCATGGAGCTGCTCGGCCCGCTCTTCGACGCGCGCAAGGAGTACCTGGATGCCGCCTTCGACACCATCGAGGAGCACTGGGGCTCGGTGGGCCGCTACCTGGAGAAGGGACTCGGCCTCACCCTCGCGCGCCGCGAGCGGCTGCGCGCGCTCTTCCTGGACGGCGCGCGGCCGGCCTGACCCGCGGCGTTCTCCGCCTTCGGGCGCGGCCTACTTGGCCCCCGCCAAGTGGAAGACCAGGAAGAAGAACGCGGCGATGACGTGCACCCCCACCAGGTAGATGAAGGTGCGCACCTTGAAGCCCATGGGGGCCTTGTCCCGGGAGTCGCCGGACATGGTCAGTCCTCTCGTCATGCGCCGTGGGGGCGCGGGGAACGGCCGTCGCCCAGGCACAGCTCCGCCACGGAACTCCGCAGCAGCGTGTGGACGAACAGCAGATCGACACCGGCCGGCGAGGCCGCCGCGATGCGGTGCGGGGTGAGCGAGTCGAAGTGGGCGCTGTCACCGGGCACCAGCCGGTGCACGGCCTCCCCGAGGGTGAGCCGCAGCTCGCCCCCGAGGACGTACAGCCACTCCTCGCCGGCGTGGACGCGCACCAGCCCCTCCTGGGGGCCGGGAGGCACGTGCAGCCGCAGCGCCTGCATGGCCCGCCCGGGGTTTCCGGCCGGCCAGTACGTCCAGCCGCCGGCTTCCGCGGGCGGCACGGCGCCGCCCCGGACGACGGGGTCGCGCTCGGGTGAGGTCTCGCCGAGCAGGTCCGACACGGTGGTGCCGTAGGTGCGGGCGAGCGTCAGCAGCATGGGCAGGGAAGGCTGCCGCTGGCCGGTCTCCAACCGGGACAGGTGCGCCGGCGACAGCCCGGCACGGGCGGCGGCCGCCTCCAGGGTCAGCCCGCCCCTGAGGCGCAGGGCGCCACCGTGGCCCGGGTGATGTGCCAGTCGGGGGGCGACGTCCGGCAGGGGCGCCTCGCCCGCCGAGGGTGTGGTCATGCCTCAGGTATAGACACCGTTCACCCCGGAGGCAAGAAACTTGCCTCCGGGGCAACAGTTGGCGGGGCCATCAAGCGTGGGCCGGGCGGCGGGCCCGGATCAGCGAACCGCGACCGCCTGCTTCACCAGTGTCCGCCCGAACTCCCACATCAGGCCACCGCCGCTGTGCGCGTCGTCCATCACGGCGGTGAACGCCGCCACGAAGCGGTCCACCTCCCGCTCCCCGATGATCAGCGGCGGGATCAGCTTGATCACCTCCAGGTGGTCCCCGGAGACCTGGGTGAGGATACGGTGCCGCTGCAGCAGCGGCACGACCACCATCTGGGCGAACAGGCCCTTGCGGGCCGCCTGCAGCATCATCCAGCGGCTGCGCAGCCCCAGCGACTTCGGCCTGCCGAACTCGATGCCGATCATCAGGCCCCGGCCGCGGACCTCGTGCAGCAACTCGTAGCGGTCGACGAGGGCGGTGAGGCGGTCGCGGAGCAGCTCTCCGGTGACCCGGGCGTTGTCGACGACCTTCTCGTCCTCCATCACCGCGAGGGTGGCCAGCCCCGCGGCCATGGCCTGCGCGTTGGAGCCGAAACTCGCGGAGTGCACCAGCACCCGGTCCATGGAGGAGTAGACCTTCTTGAAGATCCACTCCTTGCCGAGGGTGGCGCCCACCGGCACATAGCCGCCCGACAGGGCCTTGGCGACGCACACCAGGTCCGGCTCGACGCCCTCCTCGTGCTGGTAGGCGAAGAAGTCGCCGGTGCGGCCGAGGCCGGTCTGCACCTCGTCGGCGATGAGCAGCGCCTTGTGCCGGTGCAGCAGCTCCCGCGCCGCCCGCAGATAACCCGGCGGTGCCGGGTGCACGCCCTTGCCCTGGATCGGTTCGACGATCAGCGCGGCCACGTCGCCCTTGACCAGCTCCCGCTCCAGTGCCGCGAGATCGCCAAGCGGCACGGGGGTGTCGGGGAGCAGCGGGTCGAAACCCTCGCGGAAACCGCTCTCCCCGCCCACGGACAGCGACCCCGTGGTGAGCCCGTGGAACGCGTGGTCGCAGAAGAGCACGCGGGGCCGGCCGGTGGCGTAGCGGGCGAACTTCAGGGCCGTCTCGACCGCCTCGGTACCGCTGTTGCCGAAGAACACCCGGTCCAGGCCCGGCGCGTGCGAGAGCAGCTTCTCCGCGAGCAGCCCGGGCAGCGGCTGGCAGTCGAAGCGGGTCAGGTCCGCCAGCCCGGCGTCCAGCACATCGTGCAGCGCCTTGCGCACGACCGGATGGTGGCGGCCCAGGCCCATCACCCCGAAGCCGGCGAGCATGTCGAGGTGGTCCCGGCCCTCGTCGTCCCAGAAGTACGCGCCCTCGGCCCGCTCGTAGACCTTGTCGAAGCCGATGGTGTGCAGCATGCGCGGCAACTGGTGGTTGAGGTACCTGGCGTGCAGGTCGTAGCGCTCGGCGCCGCGCTCGGCCAGCAGGGTCACCAGGTCGAACCCCTTGGGCTCGGGATCGGGCGGTGTCATCGCTCACGGGCCTCTCGTCCGGGTGCCTCTCGTCGGGGTGCCGGCCGTCCGGGCGCATGTCGTCCGGACGCCGCCTCTCGGTGCTTCTCGTGCGCCCGCTTCCCGCTCGGGTGCACTCCGTCCTGGTCCTTCCCGCTCGGGTCCTTCCCGCTCGGGTCCTTCCCGTCCATGCCCTTCCCGCCCGGGTGCCCCCCGTCCGACGCGAGACGGTGCAGGGTGGCCCCGATCCGCCCGGCGATCTCAGCGGGGGTGAGACCGATGTCGGCCAGCACCTCGCCGCGCCTGGCGTGCGGCAGGAACTGCTGCGGGATGCCGAAGTCGCGGACCGGCACATCGGTCTCCGCGTCCCGGAGGGCCTGTGCGACGGCCGAACCGACGCCCCCGGCCCGCCCGTTGTCCTCGATCACGGCGACCATGCGGTGCCGGGCGGCGAGCGCGGGCAGCTCCGCGTCGAGCGGCTTGACCCAGCGGGGGTCGACGACCGTGACGCCGACGCCGCGTTCGCGCAGCAGGGCGGCGGCGGCCAGGGACACCGCGCCGAGGGCGCCCACGGACACCATCAGCACATCCGGCCGGTCGCCGCGGTGCAGGACGTCCATGCCGCCGACCCGGCCGATGGCCGGCAGGGCCTCGCCGACGGTCTCCTTGGGGAAGCGGACGACGGTGGGCGCGTCGTCGACGTCGATCGCCTCGCGGAGCTGGGCGCGCAGCTGGTCGGCGTCGCGCGGCGCGGCGATCCGCAGGCCGGGGACGACCTGCAGGATCGACATGTCCCACATGCCGTTGTGGGAGGCGCCGTCGTCGCCGGTGACGCCCGCCCGGTCGAGCACGAAGGTGACGCCGCACTGGTGCAGCGCCACGTCCATCAGGACCTGGTCGAAGGCGCGGTTGAGGAAGGTCGCGTACACGGCGACCACCGGATGCAGGCCGCCCGTCGCCAGGCCCGCCGCCGAGACGGCCGCGTGCTGCTCGGCGATCCCGACGTCGTACACGCGGCGCGGGAAGGCCCTGGCGAACTTCTCCAGCCCGACCGGCTGGAGCATGGCCGCCGTGATCGCTACGACGTCCGGGCGCTCGGCGCCGATCCTGACCATCTCCTCGGCGAAGACCGACGTCCACTTCGGGCCGCTCGACGGGGTGAGCGGCTCGCAGGTGAGCGGGTCCATGGCGCCGACGGCGTGGAAGCGGTCGGCCTCGTCGCGCTCGGCGAAGGCGTAGCCGCGGCCCTTCTCGGTGAGGCAGTGGACGAGGACGGGTCCGTGGAAGCGCCGGGCCCGGCGCAGCGCGGACTCGACGGCGGCGATGTCATGGCCGTCGATCGGGCCGAGGTACTTCAGGCCCAGGTCCTCGAACATGCCCTGCGGGGCGAAGGCGTCCTTGAACCCCTTCTTGGCGCCGTGCAGGGACTCGTAGAGCGGCTTGCCGACGACGGGCGTCTGCTGCAGCCTCTGCTTGCCCCAGGCGAGGAAGCGTTCGTAGCCGTCGGTGGTGCGCAGGGTGGCCAGATGATTGGCGAGCCCGCCGATGGTCGGGGCGTAGGAGCGCTCGTTGTCGTTGACGACGATGATCAGCGGGCGGTCCTTGGCGGCCGCGATGTTGTTCAGCGCCTCCCAGGCCATGCCCCCGGTGAGCGCGCCGTCACCGGTGACGGCCACGACGTGGTCGCGCCGGCCCAGCACCTGGTTGGCCTTGGCCAGGCCGTCGGCCCAGCCGAGCACCGTGGAGGCGTGGCTGTTCTCGACGACGTCGTGCTCGGACTCGGCGCGCGAGGGATAGCCGGACAGGCCGCCCTTCCCCCGCAGCTTGGAAAAATCCTGACGTCCCGTCAGTATTTTGTGCACATAGGACTGGTGACCCGTGTCCCACAGGATACGGTCGGCCGGCGAGTCGAAGACCCGGTGCAGGGCGATCGTCAACTCGACCACGCCGAGATTGGGTCCCAGGTGCCCCCCGGTCCTGGCCACGGCTTGGACCAGGAATTCACGGATCTCCCCCGCGAGTTCGCCCAGCCGCTCCGGCGGAAGGGCCTTCAGATCGCGCGGACCACGGATGTTCTCGAGCAGCGACACTTTCCCACCTCGCTCCCCTCCAGGGGACTGTTTCGCTTGAGAGGCCGTGCGGACAGACGGGTCGGCGTCGCGGGTCGACGGCTCTCGCCTGGCGGCGTTGCCCTCGGTCGCCGCAGCTCCGCTGCGTCTCCCATCTCCGCCGTGCCGGACTCGGCCCTCGACCCGCTGCTTGCTCCACACCGCCTATCCGCGCGGCCTCTCAGCTGACACTGATCTCGGGTTCTCCAGGCGGCACTCCGTCGGCCTCCATCC